>NZ_JBHULV010000021.1:0-93739 GCF_042684645.1 Pedobacter alpinus | reverse complement strand
TGCTACGCATTAGAAAAAATAACCTTTTTAACAGATCTTAAAATCCTATTGCGTAATTTGGGTTTAATGATGCAGCTAAAAATCTACTTCAAAGAGATTTTTCAGCAGATTGCCTATCGCAAAAATGGGTTGGCGACATTACTTACATCCATACCGTCTAAGGCTGGCTTTATTTAACTGTTATCGATCTAGCGGACAGAAAGGTTATTGGAAGGTCTTTAAGCGCCGATATGACTGCTAAATACACTTCTGTAGAAGCCATCAGAAAGGCTATTAGAAATTTGGGTGTAAAAGAAGGGCTTATCTTCCATTCAGATAGAGGAATCCAATATGCCTGCTAGGAATTCAGGGAAGTAATTGTAGAAAACAAGATAGTTCAAAGAATGAGTAGGAAGGCCAATTGTTGGGGCAATGCAGTTGATGAGAGTTTTTTCAAAACACTAAAGGCTGAAATGGTTTATCATAGAAAATTTATGAATCAGCAGTCTGTTAATTGGAGGTCTTTGGATATATTGAGGGATTTTACAATACCAAAAGAACACATTCTGCTCTGGGCTATAAGACACCAAGCAGATCGAAGAGATGATGTTAAAAAAAGAGAAAAAGGCAGCATAAAAAAAGTTTCCTATTTTTAGTAGCAATTCCACTATGGTTTAACTAAATATCTTGATAGAGGAATATTCAGCTCTTTTATACCTTCTATAGCTAAACCCGATACTGTAAAAGCACCCATTTGGGTTAAATGTGTGCTATCTTGCAATCTGATTGGCCGTAATGGATAAATACCTGAATCAAAAAACAAATACAATTGTTTCGATTTTTCCGGACCCATTTTTTCGACCAAATTCTTTGTTTTAGCCTCCATATCAATAAAATAAACACCAGTCTCTTTCGCCACTTGTTTTGCTGCTGTAAGGTAATCTCCATGTGTATCTATTAAAGTGCCATCCTCGTTAAAATGTCTGCGGACCATTGAAGTACAAAGTATGGGAATTCCGCCTTTTTCTTTGGTTTCATACATAAATTTTTTGAGGTTTGTTTTGTAGGTGTCAAATGGGCTAGTATACCTAGCGGGGTCACTTTTCTCATCGTTATGCCCAAACTGTATTATAACATAATCTCCTTTTTGAACTTTAGCTATAACTTCAGCCCATTTTCCTTCACTAATAAAGCTTTTTGAGCTGCGTCCGTTTACGGCAAAATTTTCAACTGTAACCGAATCGTTAAAAAAATAATGCAATACTTGTCCCCATCCGCATTCAGGTATCGCTTTTTCTGTCTTGTTGGCCATTGTAGAATCACCAATCATAAAAATATGAATTGGACGAAAATTATCTGCAGCAAAAGCTAAACAGATTACCGACATAACAAGGATAAACTTTTTCATTTTCAAAAATAATAAAATTGTTGTATTTATATAAGTATGCGAATTAAGAGTTGAAAATCAATAAGTTATCAATATTATAATATGTAGATTGTCAATAATTTATTGGTCAAATATTTTGTAATTCCTTATAAATCAATTTTTTAAGGCATGTCTAAAAAACAATATCTTGCCATATGATTCCTAAGGTAAAAGAACTTAAACTAATTTCCATCTATCTGTAATATGTACGACTCTCATTTAAAATATAGTTGTGAACGTTTTAGTAACAATGACAAGCCTGGTTTTACTAATCAGGAAGTTATGACGATCTATTTGTATGCCATGAGAATTGAAAAGCGTTTAAAGATAAAGCAAATGCATGAGTTTGCAAACGAACACCTCCGTTCATGTTTTCCTTTATTGCCTTTCTATGAAGCTTTTGATATGCGTATAAACAAGCTTTCCGAGGCATTTAAAAGTTTAACCAATTATCTTTTGTCTCCATACTGTCCAGAAGATTGCGATCTAAACGTAAGCCTTATGAATTCACTCCGAATTATTACTTGTTTAGGAAAACAATCGCCTTTAGTTGGGGGAATTCAAGGTGCTAGCGCAACAATGGTTAATATTTTAGTTATTAATCAAAGTTATCATTTTTCTATAAAATCAGTGATTTATGTAAAATAAAAGAGCATTAGAATCAAAAATAAATCTGAAGGGATTTACTTCCCTTTTTTAACCTTCGATCATCACCATTATGCATTTTTATTGTTTCTAAGAATTTTTCTCAAGGAGTTGAATTTCCAATTACTTTACGTGATCGATTATTCAATGCTTTCTCCAATTGCATCATATCATCATTTAATATGTTGTTAAAGTAAGCTACGTATGTGTGTTCAGTTGAATTAATCGGCGATGATTAATTCAATTTCGTTCTTTTTGAAAACCTCTTTATGACTCTCTTCGATCCCCTTGTCTGTAATTACATAGTCTATTAAAGATAAAGCTCCTAAACTTGCAAAAGAACTCTTTCCGAACTTTGTAGAATCAGCAACTAAATAGGTGATTTCTGCTGCATCAATCATGGCTTTTTTCAGGACCAAATCACTAATGCTCGGGTAGGTCAGTCCCGCTTTCAAGGAGACTCCTGCAGTAGCAAGGAATAATTTTTGAATGTTAATGCCTTTGAAAAAGTCTGCAGCTTTCTGGCCAGTTAAAGAAAGCGTGGGGGGTTTAAATTCTCCCCCAGTCATGATTACTTCAATGTCAGACTCGGCGCCCAAAATCAAAGCTATATTTAAAGCGTTTGTGATAACTGTAAGTCTTCTATTGCCTTTTAATTTTTTAGCAATTTCAGTAGTTGTAGATCCTGAATCTAGAATAATGGTATCACCGTTTTGGATGTATTCTAAGCATTTCGAAGCAATTAATTCTTTTTTGTCTAAATGTTCATGATTCGCAAGCGAAACCGAGCTGACCTGGTCTTTGATGTTTTTTATATAAGCACCTCCATGTTCTCTAACTAGCAGTCCATCTTTCTCTAATTTTTCCAGATCTTGGCGGATGGTTACTTCTGTGATTTTAAATATCTTCGCAAGATTGATAACTTTTGCGGAGCCGTCTTCTTTTAAAAGTTCTAAAATTTTTTTTCTGCGCTGGTTGGCTAACATATTCGGTATTTAAAAAATCAAATATATGTATTAAAAATCGGCTATAAAAGAATCAATGTTAAGTTTCTAGGGCCAAATTCATCATCCAGGATTTACTTTGCCTGATCTTCATCATTTCTTTGTAGGCTACCAGGGAGCAAAGGTTGTGATGTTTCTAAAACTTTCATCTGATATTGATGACAGCTGTCTTATTATAGGTTCTTTCTGTAAGTGGGAATTTTGATCATGCTATACCTTTAAATTTGTTTAGGTGGTAGATGAAGTTGATGTGTGTTGATGTGGTGGTCGGTAAGTGGTTTGATACCCGGCGTAGAGTGTTTTTTATATTAATTTGTGATTAGGTTAATCTTTTGGCTTATTGCTATTATTTTCGGTTTTTTTGGGATTTTATAGTAACCTACCTAGTGTTTTTTTATTTGATCTGTTTTTATTTATTTATTTTTAATGCTATTATAAATAGATTGGCTAGTTTTATTTTTTTTTATTTTCGTTTTTCTTTGTTTAGATAATATTTATATCTTAGCACTAACCAATTTAAATTCATTTAATAGAAAAATATAGAAGAAGCCCTATCGCTTTTTATTTTTTATCAGACATATATAGATTATAATAATGAAAAAATCATTTCTAATTATTTTGTTCCTTGCAGTTTCAAATTTCTTAGCTGCACAAATTAAGCCTTGGAAAAATGGTAATCTTAGAGTATCATCCAACGGGCATTATATACAAACAGGAGATGGCCATCCTTTTTTCTGGCAAGGCGATACCGCTTGGTTGCTTTTTCAAAGACTAAATAGAGATGAAGTAAAACAATATTTCGAAAACAGAAAAGCAAAGGGTTTTAACGTAGTGCAATGCATTTTTTATCAGTCTTATAATGATAGTAATGCGTACGGAGATTCAGCATACGTGGATAAAGACCTTACTAAGCCTAAACACACTCCAGGAAATGATCCTAATGATAAGGATCAGTATGATTTTTGGGATCATGCGGATTACATAGCAGATGTAGCAGAACAGAATGGGATTTACCTTGCTATAGCTCCTACATGGGGGCAACTAGTGCTCCGAGACAAACAGATGACCAAGGAAAAGGCTAAGCTATTTGCAACTCATTTAGCTAATCATTTTAAAGATAAGCCGAATATTATTTGGGTTAACGGTGGTAGTGCTAAACCCGAAGTAAACACGGATATATGGGAAACTATTGGCTCAACAATCAAAGAAAATGATCCAAACCACCTTATCACTTTCCACCCGTTCGGTAGAATGCAGTCCTCAACGATTTTTAACGATGCGAAATGGTTGGATGTGAATATGTTTACCTCAGGACACAGAAATTACTCACAGGATAATACTTCCAGAAAAGTAGGCGAAGACAGCTGGATGTATGTTTTAGAAGATTTTGCGAAATCTCCAGTTAAACCCACTATTGATGGCGAACCGTCTTATGAGTCTCTTCCGCAAGGTCTGCATGACCAAACCCAGCCTTATTGGAATGCCGCGGATGTGAGGCGTTATGCTTACTGGTCGGTTTTTGCAGGCGCTTGCGGGCATGTATATGGACAAAATTCGGTAAGACAAGTTTATAAAGAAGGAGTTAATAAACCAGAGAGTGGTGCCAAAATAACTTTTGTAAAAGCTTTGGATGATGAAGGGGCTTTTCAAATGCAATATGTGAAAAATTTGATGTTATCCAGACCTTATTTCGACAGAGTAAATGACCAGTCTTTGGTTTTAGATAATGGCGAAAAATACGATCGCGTTTTAGCGACACGTGGCAAAGATTATTTGATGGCTTATGTTTATAACGGTCGCGATTTTACCTTAAAAATGGGCGGTATATCCGGGTCAAAGGTTAAAGCATGGTGGTTTAATCCAAAAACAGGCAAGGCTCAGGTTGCGGGCACTTATCCAAATAAAGGGACTGTTTCTTTTAATCCCCCAAACGAAAAATTAGATGGAAACGACTGGGTTTTAGTTTTAGACGATGCATCCAAGAAATTTACTGCCCCAGGTTTAGTCAATAAATAGTACCAATCAATAAAATATCTTATTTAAGAGCTAACTAGTTGTTAGCATTAGTTTATTGTTATTAAGAGGTATAGAAGTCTATAAATTAATTGTCTTAAGCTAAAGAATGTAATCTTGGCAAAGCATAAGTTAAATAATAATAAGATAATGATGGTTATGAAAGTATCCTCATTGTGTTAACGTCATCATCAGGAGGGCGAATAGCGAAAAGGCGGTGTGACATAAAAAATCATATAAGAAGCGCTAATACTTAAAAGAATTTAATTGTCGATTTAAATAAATTTAAATTATAATATGAAGTTAAAGAGCACAAATATACTTGATAGGAGAGTGGTGAAAATGAATGGAAAATGCGTAATGTTGGCTATTTTGATGATTTTTTTTGGATCACATATCAAAGCGCAAACCACAGAGAAGCCCCGGGTTATTGTATTAACAGACATAGAAAATGAGCCAGATGATGCGATGTCTTTAGTAAGGTTCCTAACCTATACCAATCAGTTTGATGTGGAGGGATTAGTAGCTACTACCTCTGTACATCAAAAAACTAAACTAGCCACTTGGCGTATTCATGAGATTGTAAGTGCTTATGGAAAAGTACGGGAAAACCTGTTAAAACATGAACCTGGTTTTCCAACGGAAACTTACCTGAGCTCCATTATTAAAGAAGGTAAACCAGATTATGGCATGCATGCTGTGGGTGAAAGTATGGATTCACAAGGTTCAGATTTGATTATTAAATCTGTAGATAAACAAGATAAACGTCCGGTATGGGTTTTAGCCTGGGGCGGTCCAAATTGTTTAGCGCAAGCACTTTGGCGAGTAAAGAAAACCCGGTCTGCTGAACAATTAAAACAATTTGTGAGTAAACTAAGGGTTTACACTATTTCTGATCAGGATGATAGTGGACCTTGGATAAGGAATACTTTCCCCGATCTTTTTTACATAGCAAGTCCGGGATTTCATAACTTAGGTGGTTATCATCATTCTACATGGACAGGTATTAGCGGAGACCATTTTCATGGAAGGTTTGCGGGAGGAGATTTTGCAATAGTTGATAATCCGTGGCTTAACGTCAATATTCGTAGTAAAGGTCCATTAGGTGCTGAGTATCCTCATACAAAATTTTTAATGGAAGGAGACACCCCTAGCTTTCTTTACCTAATCAATAATGGATTGGGGAGTCCTGAACATCCTGATTGGGGGAGCTGGGGTGGCCGTTACGAGCTTTATCAACCTCGTACAGAAAAGTGGTTTTTAGAACCGGAATTACGAGCGTCTTGGAACAATGCGCAGGATGAAGTCTTAGGGTTCGATAGCCTTTGGCATACTGATAACAAAGCTACAATATGGAGATGGAGAGAGGCTTATCAGAACGATTTTTCTGCCCGAATGGATTGGACTATCAAGTCTTTTAAAGACGCTAACCACCCCCCTGTACCTAAACTTAATATGGAACAGGAGATTACTGCGAAACCAGGAGATAGAATAAATTTGAACGCTGATGGCAGTACAGACCCGGATGGAGATCAGCTTTCGTATAAATGGTTTTATTATGGAGAACCCGGTACCTTCACTATCTCTACAGCGAGGACTGGTGATCCGATAAAAATTTTCGATGCAGACAAGGCGCAAGCATGGTTCACTGTGCCAACTAAATTTGGAAGATCAGGTACTATTCATATTGTTTTAGCGGTAACAGATCATGGAATTCCTGCACTTACCCGTTACAAGCGAGTAATTATCTCGGTAACACAGTAAGCAGACTAAGCTTACAGATCTTTTACTTAATATAATTGGTGATCATGGAAGTATTATGTTGAAATATATTTAAATAGCGTCAAATCATGATGGATAAAATGTTGCGAATAATTACCTTATTATTTTGTGTTTACGTAACGCAGGGAATTGCTCAGACTCAAGATTCAAAACCGAGAGTGGTTGTAATGACTGATGGTGAGGTTGACGACCATAGTTCGATGATCCGGTTTCTACTCTATACCTGTGATATAGACTTGTTAGCGATTATTGAAACCAATTCAATTTTCCAGAGGAATGGGCATAGCAAAGAAGATTGGTTCGAAAAGCAATTGGAAGCTTATAAAAATGTTTATCCTAATTTGATGAAGCACAACCCTGATTATCCAACACCAGAGAAACTAAAAAGTATAAGTTTTGTAGGCGATGAAGATATAGAACATTTGAAAGGTTTGAGAGAGAAAAGATGGGAGTTAATTCCGGGAGCTAAAATCACATACGAACCGTCAAACTGGAAAGATACCCAGGGTTCTAACAAAATTATTGAGCTTTTGCTGGAAGACAATAAGGCGCCAGTTTATATTCAAGTTTGGGGCGGTGCTAATACCGCTGCGAGGGCTTTTTACAGGTTAAAAAAAGATCATCCTAATGATTATAAAAGGGCATTGTCAAAAGTGGTAATGTACAATATCTGGTACCAGGACGGTGCTGGTAATTATATAGAACAAAATTTTCCTGAAGTAACCATGATTTATTGTGGGGCCTTTGAAGGTACATGGAATTACCGTAGCCAAAAAGATACTTACGACTTTATAACAAACAACGTTAAAAATAATCATGGAACATTGGGCGGATTGTATCCTCAGGGGTATGTGAGCGAAGGTGATAGCCCGGCATTTTTCTATAACATAAATAATGGTTTAAGAAATCATGAGCATCCTACTTACGGTGGCTGGGGAGGTAGATTTGAAAATATCAGCGGGTTTCAAAAGGTTTATAAAGATGCTGTTGATGGGGGGGATAAGCGCAATTCATTAAAAAGATGGATTGATGTAGTGAACAATGATTTTCAGGCGAGAATGGATTGGTGTGTAGCAGAAAAATTTAACGATGCAAATCATCCCCCAATAGTAAGTTTAAAAAACTCTTTAAATTTATTGGTTACGCCGGGTCAGAAAATTAAATTAAATGCCGAACGAACGATGGATCCTGATGGTGACACGCTAAGTTTTAATTGGTGGCAATATGAAGAAGCCGGTTCTTACAACGGAAAAATCGTAATAAGTAATTCAGATAATCCCAAAGCATTTTTTACGGTACCTGCTGATGCTAAAAAAGGAGCAACCATCCATGTTATTTGCGAGGTAAATGATTCTGGTGTCCCGCACTTAACGGGCTATCAGCGGGTAGTGTTAACAATCAAATGATTCAACAGATGTATCCGAAAGCAATCATAAAAAACCAGAAAGAAGACCTGTTAATAAAAGACTTAAATTATAACCAAAAATACTAAAATACAAACGAATGACAATGATAAATAAAAGTGTACTTTATTTACTTCTAATCGGAGTTGTTTTTAATTCATGTACTCATAAAAAGAAGCTGGCCGATACAGGCATAAAAATCCATCCGGAGAGTAGGTATTTCGAAACGAACTCTGGAAAACCATTTTTCTGGTTAGGAGATACAGGCTGGTTATTGTTTAAAAAGCTTTCGAGAGAAGAAGTCGTGGCGTATTTGGACAATCGGGCTGAAAAGCAATTCAATGTGATTCAGGTGATGGGAATACATGAATTAAGTGTAGCTAACTTCTATGGAGATTCAGCCCTGATTAATAAAAATATAGAGGCGCCTAAAGTAACTGAAGGTGATAATTTTAAAAATAGTACCGAATACGACTACTGGGATCATGTCAGCTATATTATTGACGAAGCCGAAAAGCGAAATATTTATATAGCATTTGTCCCTATTTGGGGTGGTGCTGTTAAAAGTGGAAAGGTAAAGGCGTCCCAGGCTGTAAAATATGCAAATTTCTTGGTAGATAGATTTGGGAAAAAGCCTAATATTATCTGGATGAATGGCGGAGATATAAGAGGTTCTGAATATACAGAAGTTTGGAAAAGTATTGGGCAAACCATCAGATCAAGAGATAGTTTGCATTTAATGACTTATCATCCCCGCGGCAGAACTAGCTCGGCAGATTGGTTTCATAACGAAAAATGGCTGGATTTTAATTCATTTCAGTCAGGCCATAGGCGCTACGATCAGGATACTTCTAAAAATGAGCTTCGTCACTACGGTGAAGATAATTGGAAATATGTTTTAGAAACCTATGATACAAAGCCGGCCAAGCCAATACTGGATGCTGAGCCAAGCTATGAGGCGATACCAGAGGGCCTTCATGATTCTTTAGAAGTCCGTTGGACAGATGCAGCGGTCCGCCGTTACGCGTATTGGTCTGTTTTTTCCGGAGCTGCCGGTTTTACTTACGGTCACAGTGCTGTTATGCAGTTTCATAAACCAGATCAAGGAGCTGGATCTTACGGTGTGCGCAACTGGGAATTTTATACACGGGCTCTTAACGACCCAGGCGCAGGACAAATGCAGTTCCTGAAAAAATTGATGCTATCTAAACCTTATTTTGATAGGATCCCAGATCAATCAATCATCGCCAATCAAAAAGGAAAGTACAATTATCTGATGGCAACTAGAGGCAAAGATTATGCCTTTGTTTACACTTGGACTGGTAGAGAGTTAAATGTCAATATGGGCAAAATTAATGGAGTTAAAGTAAAAGCATCCTGGTTTAAACCCACAGATGGAACGCAAACAGCAATTGCCGAAGTTGATAATAATGGAATAAAATCTTTTAACCCACCGGGCGAAGAGAAGGATGGAAATGATTGGGTTTTAATTTTAGAAAGTATTTAATGTCAATCCTGCTCAAGCTTGACTTGAGTAATGTTGGAGGTGTAGTTGTAATATACGGGATGATTTTATTATCTGTGTTGTAATAAATAGTAAGTCAAATTGATAAAAAGCAAATCAAAAACTAACAATTAGAAAAAAACTAACTATTTATTTTGTTGCTTTATTAGCAATAATTTTAGCTTCTAAAAGTGGCAACTCACAAGCACTACAGAAAGACTCTTTAATAATAATTTGGAAAATGGAGAGATTAGGTGGTTCGGCACCACTTTATGGTATTCCTACCGCAGAACGGTCTATAGAGCAGGAACAATAAAATCATGTTGCGCAAAAGATCCGCAATAGAGACTTTAAACGATGAATTAAAGAATTTTCGCCAAGTAGAACCCTCAAGACGCCATTCATTTGTCGGCTTTATTGTTAATCTTATTAACAGGATTAGTAGCATACAGTTTCTTTTGAAAAAAAACATCCATTAAGTAGAAGTCATAAAATTAATCGGTTATACGCCTCTGGGTAATCCAATTCGGGTATTTAGATTAATTTTAAACCCGGATTTAAGCAATAGGGATTAAGTGAGACAAGGCAATAAAAAAAAGCTATGAGACATGGAGCTTGTCTAATTGAAGGAATAATTATACTATTCTGATGTTAGAAAAACAGTATAGAAATGGATTTGCAGTAGAATTTTGTTGTAGTAAATTTCTATTGGGTAAATCTGGGTTAAACAGGATCTATTATTTTATCTATATGTAAATAAACGAAAAAAATAGAAAAAAATTGTGTTTTTTGATAGGAAGCGAGATATTAATTTTCGGTATATAGTTTGAATGAGAGATGTTTATGGAGAAAGTGTTTTTAGTTAGAAACTGATGTGTTCTCTTTTTTAACAAATATTAAATATTTGTTTCGTTTTTCTTCTTTAATTTTCTAATTTTGTAGAATCAAATTGAGCCATTTTCAAAGTCTATGCTAAACGGTTAAAATTAAAGATTAAGAATACATTTAAATATGAGTAATAAAATAAGTTTAGGGGTAATAATTGGAAACCGTGATTTCTTTCCCGACCGTTTAGTTTCTGAAGCGAGGGCTGATATATTAGCACTTTTTGCACAATTAGCTATTACACCAATTTTATTGAGCGAAGAGGATTCTAAACTAGGCGGAGTGGAAACTTTTAAAGATGCGCAGAAGTGTGCGGCTTTATTTAGTCTACACAGGAATGAAATCAGTGGTATCTTAGTAGTACTGCCTAATTTTGGAGATGAAATTGGTGTTGCCGAAACCATTAAACTTTCTGGTTTAGATGTGCCAGTTTTAATACAAGCTTATCCAGACGATTTAAATAAATTAGATGTTGCTCGCCGTCGTGATTCTTGGTGTGGTAAAATTTCTGTTTGTAATAATCTTTATCAGTTCGGTATTAAATATACTTTAACCAGTGCACATGTCGTTCATCCAAACCAACCAGAATTTATTGCTGAACTGAATGACTTTTTAGCAGTTTGCCGTGTGGTTAAAGGAATGCGTAAAGTAAGAATTGGAGCGGTGGGTGCTCGTCCGGGTGCTTTTAATACTGTGAGGTATAGTGAGAAAATTTTGCAACGTCACGGAATTTCAGTGACTACGGTAGATTTATCAGAGATTTTAGGAAGAGCTAATCGATTAACAAAAGATGACGCTGAAGTAATTGCTCATTTAGATAAAATCAATCAATATGCGCCAAAAGGAGCTACTCCTGATGAAGCCATGATCCAGATTGCAAAATTAGATGTGGTGCTGAATCAGTTTGTAGAAGAACATGCTTTAGATGCAACTGCGATTCAATGTTGGACATCTCTACAAAAAAATTATGGTTGCAACGTATGTACCAGCATGAGTATGATGAGCGAAAATATGTTGCCAAGTGCTTGTGAGGTAGATGTAACAGGAACCTTAACTATGTATGCCATGCAACTGGCTTCCGGTTCGCCTAGTGCTCTGGTTGATTGGAATAATAATTATGCAGAAGATCCAAATAAATGTGTGCTTTTCCATTGCGGAAATTGGGCAAAATCATTTTTACCAGATATAGAAATCAGCAATGCTCCAATTTTAGGGACTTCAGTAGGTATAGAAAATACTTACGGAGCATTAGATGGTAGAACGCCCGCCATGCCTTTAACTTACGGACGCATTAGTACTGATGACCCTAAGGGAGTTATTAAAGTGTATATGGGCGAGGGAATGTTAACTGATGATGCTTTAAATACTTTCGGAAATAGGGCAGTAGCCGAAATCCCAAACCTACAAGGATTGATGAATTATGTTTGTAAAAACGGTTTCGAACATCATGTGGTGATGAATGCCTCCAAAACTGTAGGTATTTTAAAAGAAGCTTTAGGGAATTACATGGGCTGGGAGTTTTATGAACATAATTAATCTGAAATGACAGGTAAGGAGCTGAAAAAAAAATCTATACAATATAGAAAAAGTATTTTAAAATACATTGTAGGTGCAAAAGCAGGTCATACTGGTGGTAGTTTATCATGTGTCGATATTTTAAGTGTATTGTATAATCAGGTATTAAATGTTTCACCAGAAACTTTTAAGTCGCCAGACAGAGATCGATATATTCAAAGTAAAGGTCACTGCGTGGAAGCTTTGTTTGTTACTTTGGCCGATCAAGGTTATTTTCCTGAATCTGATTTAGAAACTTTATGTCAATATCAATCGCACTATATTGGGCATCCAACTAAAAAGGTAAACGGAGTAGAGCAAAATACGGGTGCTTTAGGTCATGGTTTGCCAATTGCTGTGGGTACAGCTATAGCCGCCAAATTAGATGATAAAGCTTACCGGGTTTTTACTCTTTTGGGCGATGGTGAATTGCCAGAGGGTTCAAATTGGGAGGCTGCCTTAGTAGCATCCCAATATGGTTTGGATAACCTCTGTGCTATAATCGATAACAATAAACTTCAAATTACAGGTAGTAATGTAGAAGTCTGCAATACAGACCCCATTGATGGGAAATTTAAAAATTTTGGTTGGGCAGTAAAAGAAGTAGATGGGCATGATGAGGAAGCTTTAAAAGCAGTTTTTTCCTCTATGCCGTTTGAAAAAGGAAAACCAAATTTAATTATTGCACATACCGTAAAAGGTAAAGGGGTAAGTTTCATGGAAAATAGTGTGAAATGGCACCACGGTGTACCCGATGCAAAACAGTATGAAGATGCAATTGATGAACTGAATAAAAAACTTGAAGCTATTTAAAATTGGGAGAGATCATACAAAATACAAGTGAAAATGCAAAAGCTAATCAGGACGTTTTTGCAACCACTCTTCTAGAACTGGCTCTGGCAGATAAGAACATTGTTGCCGTTACCAGTGATTCCAGAGGTTCGGGGAAGTTGGTGAAATACGGAGAAACGTTGCCCAAACAGATTATTGAAGTAGGCATTGCCGAACAGAATTTAGTAGGGGTAGCAGCGGGTTTAGCATCCGCAGGAAAAAAAGCATTTGCTGTATCTCCAGCGTGTTTTTTAACAGCCCGAGCTTTAGAGCAAATTAAAAACGACGTGGCTTACTCAGATAATCCGGTACGTTTAGTGGGGATTAGTGCTGGCGTAAGTTATGGCGCTTTAGGCACAACACATCACAGTTTACACGATTATGCAGTTTTGAGGGCCATCAATAACATCACTATTGTGGCTCCTGCTGATAATTTTGAAACCCGAGAAGCAGTCATATTGGCGGTACTGCAAAATAAACCTATTTACCTACGTTTCGGTAAAAAACCAATGCCATTACTGACCGAGAATCCAAATGTCACTTTTGAGTTCGGCAAAGGAAGGGTAATAAGAGAAGGTGCTGATGTTGCCATTATTGCCAACGGCGAATTGGTTTATCCAGCTTTACAAGCGGCTCAAAAATTAGAAAAGGAATTCGGAGTTTTTGCAACAGTAGTGAGTATGCATACCATTAAACCTTTGGATAGCCAATTGATTTTAGCGTTGGCGGAGCAAACCCAAGCAATAATTACCATAGAAGAACACATGGTACATGGTGGTTTGGGAGAGGCTTGTGCGGCATTATTGCTCCAGAATGGGTATAAAAAACCCTTTAAAATTATGGGAATACCTGATGAATATACCGTTACAGGATCTCAGGTAGAAATATTTAAACATTACGGCTTAGATACAGAAGGAATTGCTGCGGCCGTAAATGAATTGCTTGTTATCCAATAATTGGGGAGAATTATTACGTAACGAAGAGGTGAAAACCTAAACGGAAAGATAGAACGAGTCTTTCTGTAAATTTGATTAAATCAAATCTTGCTAAGCTGCTAAGCAAAGCAAGCTAAACCAATATATAAATGAAACCTAAAAAGAATTGGAGTTTACTGCTGTTGCTGTTGCTTTTATTAAATTTTGGCTGTAAAAGCCGGAACGATAACCACGAAAAAAAAATTGCGATTCTAGTTTCCAGCCTCAATAACCCCTGGTTTGTTTTTCTGGCCGAAAGTGCAGCAGCTCATGCAAAATCTTTGGGTTACGAATCCAAGGTTTTCGATTCACAAAACAATACCGCCATTGAGGCCGATAATTTCGAGAATGCAATCGCTTCGGGATATAGTGCTATTTTATTGAATCCAACAGATGCTGATGGTTCGGTAGCTAATGTTTTAAAAGCCAAAAATGCTGATATTCCTGTTTTTTGCATGGATAGAGAAGTAAATTCTAACGAGGCGGCTACCTCTCAAATTTTATCCGACAGCTACTCTGGCTGTGTAGATCTAGGGAAATATTTTGTAAAAAGTACAAATGCCGTAGGTAAATATGTAGAGCTTTTGGGCATTGTTGCTGATAATAATACTTGGGCCAGATCTAAAGGTTTCCATAGCGTGGTGGATTATTATCCTGGGTTGAAAATGGTGGCTCAGCAAACTGCAGATTTTGATAGAAATAAAGGCTTAGAAGTAATGGAATCCATTTTACAAGCGCATCCAGATATTGATGCTGTTTTCTGTGGCAATGATGCGATGGCCATGGGCGCTTACCAAGCGTTGGTTTCTGCCGGCAAAGCCGATAAAGTAAAAGTTGTAGGATTTGATGGGGCAGGTGATGCCATCCAAGGAATAAAAGATGGCAAAATTCTAGCCACTGCAATGCAGTTCCCTAAAATGATGGCTCAAACCGCTGTAGAATATGCCGATGCTTATTTTAACGGGAAAAGAGATTTTCCTCAAAAAATACAAATAGGAGTGGAGGTAGTAACCGCTGCCAATATTGATAATTATATTGCTTATGGAAAAAAGGATTAAAGTCTTTGTTAAATTGACGTTTTAGAACATGAGAAAGAAAATCGGTAAATATATTGCAGCAATTGTATTGTGTGTTTTTATAGGCTACAATTCGGTGTACTTTAAATCACTAAGTAAATATAAAGAAGAATCTGCTGGCAAAACCTTCGATGCGGTGGCTTATGCAAAAACCTATCTGAATAAGGAGTTATTGCCTTCCATAGGCAAATATCCCAATGTCGATACCTTGTTGATGCAATTAATATCCAACCCGAAAGAAGCTTTTAAAGCACATTCCCATGCTTTGTCTATCGGAAATATTCGTTTTTTTATGGTTAAAGGAACAGGCGAAATTACTTCGGTAAAAGACCATGAAGTGATACTGAAAACCTCGGATAATAAAAATTTAAGAATTGCTACCGAATTTGTTTTTGGAAATGCTTTACGCGATGCCTCTGGGGAAATTAAAGTTGAAGATTTTACCAATAGCATGGATTTGAACAATGTATCTGCTGAGGTGAATAAGTTGGTTCGTAAGGAAGTGCTGCCGTCCTTTAAGGGCAAAGTTAAAGTAGGCGATAAAGTTGCTTTTGCCGGCGCTTTTGAGATCAACCAAGAGTATATTAATTTAAAAGATATTGAAATTATTCCGGTTAAATTAACTATTCAATAGCATGTTACAAGCATCTCGTATTACTAAAAAATTTGCTGGAGTTAGTGCATTAAACGAGGTGAGCTTGCATTTAGCAGCCGGCAAAGTTACGGCCATCATTGGCGAGAATGGTGCTGGAAAATCTACCCTTATGAAAATTCTTTCTGGCGTTTACAGCGATTATGAAGGAGATTTGGTTTATAAAGGCGAAGTAATACGTTTTAAAAATACACGTGATGCGCAACAAGTTGGGATAGCAATCATTCATCAAGAACTTAATTTAATACCTTATTTAAGCATTACCGAAAACTTATTTTTGGGAAGAGAACTCAAAAATAGTTTGGGAATGTTAGATAAAAAAGCCATGAAAATCAGGGCTGTGGAACTGTTGAAAAAACTAAAGTTAGTAGTAAGTCCCGATACCCACATTTCCGATTTGAAAGTTGGTCAGCAGCAAGTTGTAGAAATTGCGAAAGCATTGTTATATGATGCGGAAGTGATCATCATGGACGAGCCAACTTCTGCCATCAGTGAAAACGAAGTGGAAGTTTTGCATGGGATAATCAATGAGCTAAGGGCTGAAAATAAAGCCATTGTTTATATCTCGCATAAGTTGAAGGAGCTGTTTAAAATTGCTGATTGTTACACCGTTTTACGTGATGGAAAAACTATCGAAAGTGGCGAAATGGCCAGTATGACATATGATAGTTTGATCCATAAAATGGTGGGGCGTGAACTGGATAAAAATTTAAATCAAAGATCATTAAGTACTGCACCAGTTTTATTAAAGGTGAATGATTTATGCTTGAATAAAATACTGAAAAATATTTCTTTTGAACTGAAAGCAGGAGAAGTTTTAGGTGTTTTTGGCTTGATGGGAGCGGGACGTACAGAACTGATGGAAAGCTTGATGGGCGAGCATAAAAGCATGCAAGGCGCTGTTGTTTTAGAAAATCAGGAAGTGAACTTCAAATCACCAGGCGATGCCATTAGAGGCGGAATTGTTTTGGTGCCGGAAGACAGGAAAAAGCATGGTTTAGTATTAGGCTTAGATGTGAAAACCAATATTTCTTTAAGCTGCTTAAAGCTTATTAAAAATAATGCAGGTTTCTTAAAAGAAAAATCAGAAATAGCCTTAGCTAAAAAATACATTACTTCACTCAAAATCAAAACACCTTCCGAAAATCAATTGGTTAAAAACCTAAGTGGAGGAAATCAGCAAAAAATTGTGATCGCCAAGTGCATGGCTACTGCTCCCAAAGTTTTAATGCTAGACGAACCCACCCGTGGGATAGATATTAACGCTAAAACTGAAATTTATAAGTTAATTTCTGAACTGGCTGCAGCCGGATTGGGAATTATTATGGTATCGTCTGAATTACCTGAAATTTTAGCTATATCCGACCGGGTTTTGGTGATGTCTGAAGGACGTGTTACTGCCGAATTTGAAACCATTCATGCCACGGAAGATCAAATTTTAAAAGCCGCTATAGCGGATAGTATTTAAATCATCATAAAATTAGAAAGCATTAAAATTTATGAATATCGCAACCTATAAACCTCAATTAGTAAAATTTCAATCGCTCATTGCTCTGATATTACTTTGTGTGGGTATTGCATTAATGTCGGACAAGTTTTTAACCGTTGATAATACCTGGAATGTCATGCGGCAGATTTCTGTTAACATTTGCATTTCTGTTGGGATGACTTTGATCGTATTAACAGCCGGTATAGATTTATCAGTAGGGTCTATTTTGGCACTTTGCGGCGCAGTTACGGCAGGCTTGCTCAAGTTCGGTATCGAAATGCCTTCACAGGATTTGTTTATCGGTTTCACCATTTTTGGAGCTATCATCATAGGTTTAGCAGTTGGCGCCTTGTTAGGTGCTTTTAACGGATGGACAATTACTCGATTCAAAGTGCCTCCTTTTGTAGCTACTTTAGCCATGTTAACGATAGCCAGAGGTTTAACCATGTTGTGGACCAAAGGATTTCCCATCTCTAATTTGGGCGAAAATTTCGCTTTTATTGGTACTGGGTGGTTTCTAGGTATTCCATTACCAGTTTGGATATCGGGTATGGTAGTTATTATTGCCGTTATCATTACTAAAAAAACAGCTTTAGGAAGGTATATTTACGCTATCGGTGGTAACGAAAATGCTTCCAGATTATCAGGAATTAACATCAACAAAGTAAAGGTAATCGTTTATGCCATTGCAGGAGGGCTAGCTGCTGTGGGTGGGGTTATGGTTACTTCCAGATTGGATTCTGCCCAGCCCAATGCTGGGATTAGTTACGAATTGGACTCGATTGCAGCCGTTGTTATTGGTGGTACTTCGTTGTCGGGTGGCAGAGGTTCAATTATGGGAACAGTTTTAGGTGCTATTATTATTGGCGTTTTAAATAACGGATTGGTCTTGTTAAATGTTTCGCCTTTTTGGCAACAAGTTGTAAAAGGAGGCGTGATATTGTTAGCTGTAATTATTGATAAAGCGAATTCAAAAAACGACTAATCTGATGGGTAAAAGGTATATTCTCTCTATCGACCAAGGCACAAGCGGCACTAAAACTTTAATTTTTGATGCAAATGGAGAAGTTGTTGCAAAAGCAACCAAATCTTTAAAAACCCATTATGGTGAAGACGGTTTTGTGGAGCAAAACCCAGAAGAAATCTATGCAAATGCATTAGCCTCCGTAAAAGATTGTTTAACTGAATTTGAGAAAGCAGGTGGTGATATTACCAAAATTGCATCATGCGGAATCAGTAACCAACGGGAAACATTTGTAGTTTTTGATAAAAACGGCAAACCTTTATACAATGCCGTAGTTTGGCAATGCAAACGATCGATAGCTATTTGTAATCAGCTTAAATCCGATGGATTAGAACCCTTAATTACAGAGCGGACAGGTTTAATTATCGACCCCTATTTTTCGGGAACAAAATTAGTTTGGTTATATCAAAATGTAGAAAAAGTCAAACACGCTATTGATGCTGGCGA
This sequence comes from Pedobacter alpinus, assembly GCF_042684645.1. Taxonomy (NCBI): domain Bacteria; kingdom Pseudomonadati; phylum Bacteroidota; class Sphingobacteriia; order Sphingobacteriales; family Sphingobacteriaceae; genus Pedobacter; species Pedobacter alpinus. The sequence continues at coordinate 75,051 of NZ_JBHULV010000021.1, read as the reverse complement.
AGCTTATTTTGGTACTGTTGATACTTGGTTACTTTATAAATTGACAAATGGAGAACAGTATTTAACTGATCATACCAATGCTTCTCGAACTCTTTTTTTTAATCTGAAAACCTTAAGCTGGGATCAGGAAATTTTAACAGCACTCGGATTAGCTAATCTAAATCTGCCGAAAATCAAACCTTCATCTGCCGACTATGGTTTAACCACTATAAACGGTTTATTTAATGAACCTCTTAAAGTTTCAGCCATGATTGGTGATTCGCATGCGGCAGCATTTGGTGAAGGTTGTTTTTCATCTGGGACGGCAAAAGCTACTTTAGGCACAGGTTGTTCCGTGTTAATGAATATCGGCGAAAGCCCAAAAGTTTCAAACAAAGGCATGATGACCACCATTTGTTGGAGCATGGAAGGTCGAGTTGATTATGCTTTAGAAGGTGTTATTGTTTCTTGCGGATCGACGATAGAATGGTTAAAAAACGAATTAGGATTATTTAAAAATAGCATCGAAACAGAAACGATGGCTCAAGCTGTCTCAAATAATAATGGGGTTTATCTAATTCCCGCGTTTAGTGGTTTGGGCGCACCTTATTGGGATATGAACCGTAAAGCCGAAATTGTGGGCTTAAACTTCAATTGTAATAGAAACCATATCGTAAGGGCAGCTTTAGAATCCGTTGCTTTTCAGCTAAAAGATGTGATTTTAGCGATGGAAGAAGATGCAGGAGTTACCTTGTCAATGTTGATGGTAAACGGAGGAATGTCTGCCAATCAATTCCTGATTCAGTTAATTTCTGATACCCTTCAATGCACCATAGGGAAAGGAAACAATCCCGATGTTTCTGCATTAGGAGCTGGACTGCTAGCAGGTTTGCATGTGGGTGTATATCCAGATTTGGATAGCATATCGCAAATAAGGAGCAACTTCAGAAGTTTTAAACCTGATGAAAGTGCGAGCGAAAAATATCATCAAGAGTGGTTGGGATATGTGAATAGTTAAGTTTTAAATAAATGCTAAAAGCAAAATGCACAAAGCTAAAAGCCAAAAACCTAATAAAGGCTATTATATTCGGTTTATGTGTAATTAATTATTGGACGCTATTTAATACAATATCTTGATCATTTTATAGAGTACTTATGAAATCTAATATTTTCTTGTTTCTGATTCTTTTGAACGGAACGGCTATGGCTCAAATACCTGATAGCATCCAGAGATATTCCAGTTTAATCCAAAAGAATATTTATTTAGATTACAAGGGGATGTTCAGAGAACCAATTGGGGCATTAAAATATCCATTTATAACACCCGGTAGTAATTCTTACGCAAATGATCTTTGGGATTGGGATTCCTGGTTAAGTAATGTCGCTTTAAGACAAATTTTATTGAATATAGGAACCGATAAGGAAAAAGAAAACGCAAAAATATATGAACAAGGTTGTATTCTCAATTACCTACATTATACGGGTTTTGATGGTTATATGCCTATTCTTATTTCAAGCAAATCTGTTGTTGCCGATTTAAAGCCTGCAAATATTTATATCACCAACATGCACAAGCCGGTAATTGCTCAGCATGCCGCTTTTTTAACGCAGATAAATAATGGAGATGCCAAATGGCTTAAAGAGAAATTTAGCCTCATGCAAGCTTTTCTCACCAATTACAAAACCCATCACAAGGATAAAGCTACCGACTTATATTTCTGGCAGGATGATTTGGCTATAGGAGTAGATAATGATCCAAGCACTTTTTATAGACCCGCAAGGAGCTCTGCTTCTATTTTTTTAAATTGTTTAATGTATAAAGAGTTAAATGCAATGGTTTATTTATCCAAGTGTTTAAACCTAAAAGAAACTAGTGAAGAATACCAAAAGGACGCAGAGGATTTAAAAGCAGCTATTCAAGAAAATTGTTGGGATGAGAAGGATGGTTTTTTCTATTCTGTAGATATCAATTTAAAACCGGTCACAGAGGAACAGTCGCTTATTTTTGGACAAAAATTTATTTTACACAGCGGATTTCCGCGTACTTACGATGGGATCATTCAAAGAATAGGGGTTTGGTCTGGATTTATGGCCATGTGGGCAGGAATAGCTTCGCCACAGCAAGCAAAGAGAATGGTAGATGAGAACTTAAAAGACCCACGCACCTTTAACGCACCCTACGGGATTCGTACTTTATCAAAGCTTGAGAAAATGTATAGTGTAAGAGCAAGTAGCAACCCTTCTAATTGGCTTGGGCCAATTTGGGGTGTTTCTAATTACATGGTATATAGTGGTTTAGTGAAGTATGGGTTTCAGGCAGAAGCTGAGGATATGGCTTTTAAAACAATTTCTTTATTTGGGAAAGACATTGAAAAGAATGGCGCCTTGCATGAGTATTACGAACCAGAAACTGGAGAGCCGGTTTTAAATAGAGGTTTTCAAAACTGGAATTATTTAGTAATGAACATGATTAATGGGGTAACAGGCAAACCCGTTATCAAAGAATTTTAGGTAAGGGTGTATGTTTTCTGGCTAATATGAGGTAAAATTATTAAACTTCCTCGGGGGGGCACATTTAATATTTGGTTCCCAACCATTTTAAGGCGTTATAGACTTTGATTAAAGTCGGCTTCCTATTAATAGCTAAATTGTTTCACTCTTTTAAAGAAAATACCTGCTTGAATATGTTAAACATAACGTGAGTTCGGGATAAGAAATAGTGTCAAAAAGGTAGCAAAGGGCATGATATTTGTATTTAATTAACTGACAATCAATTATTTACAACTAATCAAAACCCAATGCTTAGAGATAAAATTATAGAAATTTTTGTTAAAGTAGACGATTTCTGCAAGGAATTTGAACTTGAAATTAAAAAACACCAGCTTGATGCCGGTAATTACAAGGTAAGAGATAGAAAACCATCGCTCTCAGAAAGCGAGATTATCACCATTTTGATTACTTTTCATAGTGGTCATTTTACCAACTTGAAGCATTTCTATCTAGAGCATATTTGTATTTATTACAAAGATTATTTCCCTAGTTTAGTCTCTTATAATCGTTTTATTGAGCTACAGCAAAGAGTAGCAATCCCTATGATGATATTTCTTAAAACACATTGTTTAGGCCAATCAAGAGGTATCAATTTTATCGACTCTACTCATATTAAAGTATGCCATAACAGACGTATCCACAACCATAAAGTATTTGCCCAGGTAGCTGAAAGAGGGCAATGTTCTATCGGCTGGTTTTATGGTTTTAAACTTCATCTGATTATTAATGACAAAGGTGAAATATTGTCATTCTACTTAACAAAGGGCAATGTAGATGATAGAAACATTAAATTAATGACTGCTATGACACAGGATATATTTGGAAAATTATTCGGCGATAAAGGCTACATATCAAAAGCATTGGCAGATCTGTTATGGGGAAATGGTATTCAAATGATTACAAAACCTCGTAAAAACATGAAGGCTTTTAATATAACTCAAGAAGATAAAATTATGCTGAGAAAGAGAGCAATTATAGAATGCGTAAATGATGAATTGAAGAACATTTGCAAGCTACAACATACTCGTCATCGATCAATAAATAACTTCTTAATGAACACTATGGGAGCTTTATGCGCTTACCATTTCTTCCCTAAAAAACCTTCTCTAAATATCAAATTTGAAGAAAATAATAATCAACTGTTCTTAGCCGCTTAAACCGAACTCACGTTAAACATACATTTTTATTTATAGGTCTAATGTTTTTTGTTCGAAAATTTAATTTAGGTGCCTAGGAGTAGGGTAAGTCTTTTTAACTTGTTTTTCTAAAAGTTTTACCCAATAAATAATTTCATTTATTTTTTTAAATTTTAAGATATAAATTATTGATAATTAAGTTATTGTGTGTTATTTTCCGACTTAAAAAAAACAAATAACGTTTTCTATTTACATTTATCTTCGTAAATAATTGTTTTTTTTCTTTTTTTTTTAAAAAGTTCTTATCTTAGTTTAACCAATTATTAGTCAATGGCAACCGAAGTTATCTAATTATCTAGATTGATTGTTAATCAACTAATTAAGAGCATATTTAAAAACATGGGATTATAAAGTTTTGTTTATTGATAATGTTGAATATAATTGACTTAATGAATAAATTATTCTATAAAAATTTATATGGATGATTTTTTAGGGTAAAAATCAATCTTATAAAAATAAATTACAAAATAAATAACTAATAAACCAAAAATTATGAAACAGTATTACAATTATTACCTAACAGATTCCTTTGTGTATAAAAGTATTTATCGAGACTCTTTTGCAGAACACGGCTAATTTTCCATTTTTTTTATTCTATTATTAACACTTACAAGCCTTCAAGTTTCATGGTTCGACGCCCTTTAACACAATGTTGGGAAGCAAATAACCGAGACTTTATTTTTTTTTATTATTGAAAGTAAAATGTAGAAAGGTCACCTTCATCAGAAATGATGGAAAGTTCAGATTATGATGTGTTAATAGAACTTAAATTTATGACGAAATCTAACTGAAGCAACTTCTTGATGTAAGTTAAATATGTAGGTGTAAGCAAGAATGAAAACATTTAGTCTAAAGTCTTATAGATTAATAACGTCGCTAAAAAGGCCTCTTTCCAGAACAAGATAATTCGCTCAGGATAAATTCAACGGAAACTGGCATAACAAACAATTAATGATATTAAAATTAAAATTGTATGAATAAACTAGTAATACTTTTAAGAAATTCTTTTCCCTTGCTCATTTTGCTTGGGATATCACTACTTACACCACCTGAAGTTTTTGGTCAGGTGCAAAAAATTTCAGGTAGAGTCACTGACGAAACTGGCGGTGTGCCAGGAGTTGCCGTATCTGAAAAAGCAAAACCAACAAATAGTACCATGACCGATGCGGACGGAAAATTTGCAATTTCAGTGCCTGTTGATGCTAACCTTGTTTTTAGTTCAGTTGGTTATATCAAACGAGAAATAAAAGTTGGGGATCGTAAAATAATAAATGTGGTTCTCGAAATAGATACCAAATCGCTTGATGAAGTGATGGTTGTTGGTATTGGGTATGGTTCTGCAATATCAAGAGTTAATCTTACCGGATCTGTCTCTTCAGTTTCAGGGAAGACATTAGCAAGAGTTCCGGTATCTTCGGCAGCAGAGGCATTACAAGGTAAAGCTGCTGGTGTTCAGGTAACTATGAATGACGGCGCTCCAGGTTCAGAGATTAACATTCGTATCAGAGGAGGAACTTCGGTAACACAAAGTAACGCTCCGCTTTTTATCGTTGACGGGTTTCCTGTTGATAACATTAATGATATTCCGCCAACGGATATTCAATCCATTGATATTTTAAAAGACGCATCCTTAACAGCTATTTATGGTGCCCGTGGTGGTAATGGAGTAGTTGTGGTTACCACTAAGTCTGCTCAGGCTGGTAATTTAAAAGTTAATTTTAACCACAACACGCAGGTACGAACGCTTGCCCGTAAAATTGAGGTGATGAATCCATATGAATTCATTAAGATACAGTATGATGGTGTTGTTGGTAATACTACAAACCGTCAGCGATTTAGAGGGAATTTTGGTAACCCAGCAGATTTTTCTTTATATAAGCGATTTGAAGGGAACGATTGGCAAGATGAAATATTAGGAGGAAATCCAATAAGCCAAATGTATAACGCCACCCTTACTGGCGGTTCTCAAACAATAAAGTCTAATACTAGTGTAACCCATCATAACGAGAATGGGGTACTAATTGGTTCCGGCGTTACTCGAACCACCGTTAATACAAAGTTGAGTGCTGACGTTTCAAAGAAAGTTAGAATTTTGTTAATGCCTCGTTTTTCATACCGCCAAGACAGGGGAGCTGGTGCGGATGCTGTTGGTGGTGGTGGTCTTATTAACGTTCTTCGATACAGGCCAACAAATGGCCTCCGTGACTTTTCTTACCTTCCACCCGAAGATATTGATCCTGAAGATGAAAGATTTTTTGAATACACTAACCCAAAAGGAGACATTGATCAAAATTACGTTCGAAGAAATGGGTATGATTTTACCAATCAAGCTTCAATTGAATGGAACATCATGAAGGGCTTGACGTTTCGTACCTTAGGTTCTCAGAATATGGCCTTTAGATTTGCAGATCGCTTTTGGGGAGATTTAACCTCAAATGCAAGAAATAACCAAGGTTTGCCTTTGGCTGAACTTAGCACCGATAAACAAAATAGATATGGTTTGTCCAATACTCTAGAGTATATTGGCTCGGTAAATAAGCATAATTATACATTCCTAGTTGGGCAAGAAATCCAGAATGCAAACAGGTTTACATCATCTAATTTATCTCGTTATTTTCCAAGAGCAGTTCAACCTGAAATAGCGATAAGAAATATGGCTCTAGGAACTCCATGGACTGCAAATTCTTCCATAAGTTCACCTGAGAGATTATCTTCGTTTTTTGGACAAGCCAATTATAACTATGAACGAAAGTATCTACTTTCTTTAACCTACCGAGCTGATGGTTCTACGAAATTTGGTCCTGATAACCGATGGGGGTATTTTCCAGCAATTTCGGGCGCTTGGGTAATATCTAACGAAGACTTTATGGCCAATCAAAATGTGTTTTCATTACTTAAAATACGCCCAGCTATTGGTATGGCTGGGAATAATCGAATTACAGATGATATGTGGCGCTATCAGTACGAAGTAAATACAGGTGGAGGACCAGGGTGGGGAGAAACCAGTGAAACAGGTTTTGAATATTATGTAAATGCAGGTGGCGGTACATTTCCCAACCCTAATATTAAATGGGAAACTACGCTCACTAGAAACTTAGCCATGGACATTGAAATGTTTAATCAACGACTTACCATTACACCAGAAATATATAAGAATACTACGACTGATTTACTTTATCTCAGTAACATTCCTACTACTACAGGTTATAGGCAACAGATGCAAAATATTGGGCAAGTTACTAACCGTGGATTCGATTTGACAGTTAATGCACAAATTATTAGGAAGAAAAATGCTTATTTAAGCGGTACTTTTACCTTTGGATCTAATAAGACACGTATTGACAAGCTGAATGGAACAGAAAATACTCTTTGGATGACTTCCAACCGTTGGAGCTCATCTGATTTTGACTATTTATTACAAGTTGGTGATCAGTTAGGGCTTATCTATGGTTATGTATATGATGGGATTTACAAATTTGATGAATTTAATTTAGACGGGAGCACATGGATACCAAAACCGGGAACTGTTAATAATGATGCGCTTTTCGGTACACAACCTGGAAGACCTAAATTCAAAAACTTTGTGGATGGAGATGGTGTTGAAAATGTTGTCAATGAAAATGATAAAGTAGTAATAGGAAATACCAATCCGAAATTCAGCGGAGGTTTCAACTTGGCAGGAGGTTTAGGCAGTTTCGATTTTTCCGCGAACTTCTTTGGAATGTATGGCTTCGATGTGAATAACGCAACTCGTTATACTTTATCGTCTTTCGAAAATAACAATAATAACTATTTTAATATACTTCCTGAATTTAATGAAGACAGACGTTGGAGATATGCTGAAGATGTATTCGGTGACAGGATGGTAAATAATCTTAATTACAATGCTTTGTATCAGGAAGTTAATGCCGATGCTCAGATATTTAATCCGGTTGATATTGGTAGAAAAGTAACGCACTCTTATTTTATAGAAGACGGTTCTTTTATTCGCTTACAAGACGTTACACTGGGTTATACATTGCCTAAGAAAGCTATGAGTCGTTTAAAGATTTCGAATCTACGTGTATTTGTTAGTGCTTTTAATGTAGGGTTATGGACCAACTATACTGGATATGATCCGGAAGTTGATGTTCAAACTGGATTAACACCTGGTGTGGATTATAATCGTTATCCGAGAAGCCGAAATTTCCTTGTAGGTCTTAATCTAACTTTATAGTCAATAGTTTTACAACACAGTTCTAAATTTATATAGATATGAGAAAATATATTATAATTTTAAGTTTAGCTTTATTAGCTTTTACTTCCTGTAAGGATTATCTGGAAGTAAATTCCGACTCAAAATATGAAGATAATTATGTATTCGGAAACAAAGAGGAAATCAATAGAGTATTGACAGCTGTTTACGCTTCTTTAATGAGCAATGACACCTATGGAAATGCCTACTTTAGTACATTTGCTTTAAATAACGATGTTGAATTTACAGCCAATGGCAGTCAGCTCCGGAATGTGAATGGTGAGGATTTTAGAGCATTTGACGGTACACAAGATGCACCATCTATTCAAAGATTTTGGAATAAGCAATATGAAGGTATTGAGCGAGCCAATATCTTTATTGAGGGAGTAAAAAGCAGCTCTGTTTACAGCGAGAGCGATTTAGATATCAAACAGCAAATCGGGGAAGCTAAGGTGCTAAGAGCTATGTTTTATCACGATCTCGTTGTAATGTTTGGTGATGTACCTTTTACTACTGAGCCAGCTGTAAAACGAAATTCTCTTGTAACCCCTATTGAGGATCGAAATAAGATTTTAAGTTTTCTCATAGATGATTTAAAGAGTGCTGCTTCTGGTATGAAATACGCAGTTAACTTAAATTTCGGTGTAGAGCGGGCGTCTAAAGAGTTTTGCTATGGCATGATTGCCCGTATGGCTTTAACTCGTGGAGGTTATGCTTTATATCCTGATGGCTCGCCAGGTGTCATGAAGCGAATGCCTGATTACAAAGATTATTACCGTATTGCCATGCAATATGCCGATTCAGTTATTTCATCTGGATCGCACAGCCTTAATAAATCATATAGACGGGTTTTTATAGATCAAGTTAATAATATTGTGACTAATAATGATGATCCTATTTTTGAGATACCTTTTCTTCGACGTTCAAGTGGAAATGTTGGTAATATTACAGGAGGTGCTGTTGGCTCGGTTGAAGGGGTGACAAATCATCCTTGGGGTTCTGTTAATGGCGGAATGAGGCTTAATGCATTTTATCATTACTCATTTGATCGTAAAGATATAAGGAAAGATTATACTGTTGGTATGTGGAGTTACGATGTCAACATTGTACCGCAGGTACTCGTGGACTATAGTATGTATAATAACAAATGGTCGAAACTCTGGGCAGATCCTTCGAAAGCTTTAGGAAGCCAAACCTCTGGCAATACTGGTGTCAATTTTCCTTATATGCGCTACGCCGACATTTTATTGATGTATGCGGAAGCTGTTAATGAGGTAGAGAATGGGGTGACTGGAGCAAATGGTTTGAAAGCTATTAATGCATTCAAAGAGGTTCGTAAAAGAGCATTCTTAACTTCAGACCATTCTGAAAAAGTGGAAAATTATACCAGTGCTGCAGCGGTTTCCAAGGATGACTTTTTTATGGCTATTGTCAATGAAAGGAAATGGGAATTAGGCGGCGAAAACGTACGTTGGAAAGATTTGGTTCGATGGAATCTTTATTCGAAGGTTGTTTATGATAGTTTTAAGGAATATTACATCGTAGCTTCTTTATCAGGAGGAGACTATCTGAATGGATTTGAAAAATATGAAAAACTCCCATTCAATAAATTTTTCAGACGTATTAATAACCCAAATAATATAGATATTTATCCTAATACAGATAGTCGATTTAGAATTATTGATTTTCATAACCCATGGGAAGCTACATTGCATCCAGGACCAGGCTGGGAAATGGCTACCTTTTATAGCTGGTATGATGATGCTAACTCAATCCCCAGACCTCAGATTCTTTATTCATTCAGGGGTTTCGTGAACGCAGGCCCTGGAGGTAATTGGGAAGCTTTAAATCCTAATAATTTACCTCCTGTACGTTATATATTTCCGTTTCCTAATCAAACTATTCAAATGAGTAATGGGGTTTATAAAAACTCTTATGGTTATAATTAATGTCGTATTAAACAAAAAAAATAGATATGAAAACCAAGATTTTAATACTGAATATTGTTTTTGCAAGTTTGTTATCAGTTGTTCTTAATAGCTGCAAGAAACAACAATTTGCGATTACTGATGAGGAAGAAAACAGGTCGTTTATGGCCGTGTTTCGTACACAATCTAATACGGGTAAAGTTGGAGATCCTCTTGCCAGTCAAGTTGTTAATACAAATGACATGTATTTGGTCTGGAACGGTATCAACGAAGCAGCGGGTTACCGAATTCAAATGAAGACGCAATCCGGATCTTGGGACATTTCAAGCGATATTCTGCTGGATACTATTGTGGGGCCAAATGTTCTTAAGTTGTCCTTAATAGATTTGCAGTATTCAACCAAGCATAATTTTGCAATACAAACCCTCTCTACTCTCGGTGATGGTTACCATTCGAAATGGTACGGAAAAGGTGGTACTGCGCATGGCGATGAAAGAGCTGAATTTGAAACTGGGGAACGAACTGGTATCCCAGATGTAGTGTCCGTTTCTAGTGTTACTGAAACCACTATGCGGGTTTGGTTCGACTTAAAAGTATATGATCCTAGCCCTCCGAAACTAAATCCAAGCTTTCAACACGAAAATGGTAAATTTAAATTGGACGAAATTTTGGTACAACCAGCTTCTGTTAACAGAGATTTACCTTCTAAGAAAATTGCGCTTACACAGGCAGACCTAAACAACGGGTATGTTGATGTTGCAGGACTTACGCCAAATGCTTTATATGTTGTTAATGGTCTTAATAATGGTGTCCAAAGATATTGGGACAGGCTATACAATACCAGTATGGTACGTATGAGGGGTAAATTAGGCGAACCTATACTTATAAAACATATAGTTGATGAGACAAATACTTGGGCAAAACAGCATAATGCGTCACGCCTTGATACAATTTTAAATAATTATCTTTTCGATAATAACTTGGCAGAAGGTACTATTTTTATGCTCGAGGCTGGCAAAAACTATTACTTAGGTGGTGGTGTGGTTTTAGCGAAAGGTTTAACCGTGAAATCAAACATCCCGAATACTCAAGCAACTGTTTTTATGGGGCTTGGTTATAATGCTGCTAATACTGATGGCCTTGCTTATAATTTCGAACTTGGTCGCCGAGCACAAGCTGGTGAAATAGGTAGTATTACTGTGGGAGATGTAGTCTTCAATGACATAAATTTTGAAGCTCCTTATGCTATTAATTTTTTTAAACGTTCTCTTTTTCCAGGAAAGAATGGGTCCGGTAATTACTTTATAAATCAAAACTCAGCTGCTATGCCATTCACTTGTTCTAAACTAGAGGTTAACAATTGCAGCTTTCAAGGCATGGTTCGTGGTTGGTTTAGAACGCAAGGCTCAAATCGTCAAGTTATCGAAAATATTGTGATAACGAGATGTTTATTTCATGATACAGGTATGTTTGATATAAATGGCCGAGGCTATGCTTTACTAAACGGAGACGCAAAGTCGGAGAGAACGAATATCTTTAATAACGTAGTTATTAGAAATAACTCCTTTATTGGTATTTCCTATGATATATTGTTGCGGGAAAACGCAAATCTGTCATGGGCACCAAGCGTCGTTTGGAATGTTACTGTTGAAAATAATACTTTTTTAAATGCTTTCGCAATTACAGATAGTCGTTTTTTAATACAGCATCACAACCCACCGTCAAATAGTAAATATACAATCAAGAAAAATCTATTTATTTTGGCTAAAGCTGCTGGTGACGATAGGCCATTGTTTCAAAGTGGAATGGATATCAGGACGTATCGACCAGGTTTAAGTTTCGACATAGCTGATAATTATTCAACTTCGGCAAAATCAGCAAACAATGCGATTACCTATTATTCTGGTGCAGAAATTATGAACAGGCAACCGTTTAGTCATAACAGTCGTGGTGCTGGTTTTAATGGAGGTGCTTTGAATGTGGGTGGCTTGGAGGCTACAAGAGTATCAACCGGACCAACTCCAATTGCACCAGAAAACCTGATGATAAATCCTTTCCCTAAAGGTAAAAGGCTTGGTACTAATTGGGATCCTGAATCTCATGTTTATGACCTTAACGGGATAAGATTCAAGAGCACCCCTGAGGTCCTAAATCATCCTATTTATACAAGAGGAATTGGAGATCCCCGCTGGAGATAAACTTCAGATTATGTTCTACTTGCGAAATTAAATTGGAAAGAAAGAGTTAACATGCAATCTAAACCTGAAGCCATCTACTCAAAAGTTGAAGCTTCAGGTTTTTTTATGTTTTGATTACATCACCTACTTACAAAAGTGAGTATTATAAATGTTATTCACTATTAAATTTTTCTTCTTTTATTTTTGATTTTATTTGATTTTTTTGTTTTTTATTTTTAGGTTTAACAAATTAAACAAAGGTTTTTAATGGACTTATTTCAAAACTAAAAATAAATTATTTTTTTAGTTATTACTCAATTTTGTATAAGAAACTACTGGCATAATTTGTAATCATCCCTTAGATTGCTTTTACACATGATTAATTGGTGTTAAATAGTGTATTTATTATTGCCAAAAGCCTTGGAATTTTTTCCGGGGCTTTAAATTGACATGAAATTGGTGTTTTTAAAAAAGCAGATGGCAAAAAGTAACTGCTCTGTAAATGGATAAAGAAAGTTGGAATGGATGATGTTTTTGCTTTTAATTATGATAATACCGTAGTGTTTATTAATATCAGTGAAATAAATGGAGAAAAGGAAAAGTAACCTGCCAAAAAGCAAGAACGGTGACCAAAGATAGTTAAGGAATTTAGTTGGTACAGCATTTCTCCTCCGTGGGTATCGGAAAAATAAATAGGCTGATTTTAACAAATAAAAGGTAATTAATTTAAGAACATTATTAACTCTAGTAGTAACAAAGTTATGAATTCGAGAAAAAAAATTTTAAAAATAGCATTCAGTGCCACTTTTTTATTGTCATTATGTTTTTCTGCTATAGCCCAAAAACATAAAGTTTGGGCAAAAGGTAAACAGCCTCTAAGAGAGATAAAGCAATTGCGTAAACAGATAAAAGCACCGAAATTTCTGGATAAGGTGTACAAAGTTACGGATTTTGGTGCGATAGGAGATGGAAAAACAAAGAACTCTGAAGCTTTTAAGAAAGCGATTGAAGCGTGTAATAAAAATGGAGGGGGCAAGATAGTTGTGCCTTCAGCTGTGTTTTTAACAGGCCCTATTTATTTAAAAAGCAATGTTAATCTTCATCTGGAAGATGGAGCAACTATTCTTTTTAGTCGTAATTCTGATGATTATCCTATCGTTTTTACACGTTGGGAAGGGATGGAATGTATGAATTATTCGCCCCAAATTTACGCTTATGACGAAGAGAACATCGCTGTTACCGGTAACGGAATACTTGACGGTAATGCTGATAATAATAACTGGTGGAACTGGAATGGTAGTAAAACTTACGGATGGAAAGAAGGAATGCCAAAGCAAACACCCGCAAGAGAAGCTTTGCATCAAATGATGTATAAAGAAATTGATCCAAAAGAACGTATTTTTGGTGACGGCTATTGGTTGCGTCCTAATATGTTCCAGCCTTATAACTGTAAAAACGTGTTAATTTCTGATGTGAAGATGATCAATTCACCTATGTGGTTCATGAATCCCGTATTGTGTGAGAACGTGACCATTGAAAGGGTGAAGGTAGTTTCTCTTGGTCCAAACAACGATGGTTGTGATCCCGAATCCTGTAAAAATGTACTCATCAAAGACTGTTATTTCGATACTGGCGATGACTGTATCGCTATTAAATCAGGTCGAGATCAAGACGGCAGACGCATTGTTAGGCCAGCAGAAAATCATATCATAGAAAATTGTATGATGAAAGAAGGTCATGGTGGTGTGGTGATTGGTAGCGAAATCGCTGGCGGAGCTAGGAATATTTATGCGCTAAACAATACCATGGATAGCCCAGATTTAGACAGGGTGTTAAGGATAAAAACAAGCTCATCACGAGGCGGAATTATAGAAAATGTTTTTATGAAGGATACTAAGGTGGGTACTTATAAAGATGCTGCCATCAGATTTAATATGTTTTATGAAAAGCCAGGAAATTTTATTCCTACCATCCGTAATATTTGGGTAGAGAACCTAGAAGTTGAAAATGGGGGTAAATATGGCTTGTTGTCGGCAGCCTATGAATCATCGCCTGTACAACATGTTAAACTCGTAAATATCAACATCAAAGGGGTAGAAATCCCAATGAAGGTTGACTATGTCAAAGATATAACTTTTGATAATGTGGTTATTAACGGTAAAATAATTTCAAACAGCTCTGTAAAAGAAAATCCATAATTTCTAGGAGAGCATTAAGTATGTTAAAATCAAAATTTAACCGAAACTTTAAAGCGATGGTTTTTAAAACAAAATATATTTTGCTGTTATTTTTTTGCGCTTTATTTGCTGAAACTGCTTTAGCACAACAAAAAGCCACATGGATTTGGTATCCGGGAGATTTTGAAATTTGGTTAAGCAATAAAATGCAAGTGAGACGTACAGAGCGTGAAGCAGTATTTCCACCGCTTTGGCAATATTATAGTCCTTATGCTTTGGTAACTTTTCAAACAGAGGTAGATATTCCAGAACCAGACGAGGTCAAAATTTACTCAGAAGGACCTTTTCAATTACTTTTAGATGGTACTCAGGTTTACGGGCAACCAAAATCAATAAAAATTCCAGCCGGGAAACACAAAATTTCCTTTAAAGTATATAACCAAGAAGTGCTGCCTGCTATTTATATTAATGGCAAGTATGTGAAATCTGATGCGTCTTGGAAGGTAACTAATGAAGATAAACTTTGGATTGATGAAACTGGAAAAGCACAACAATCTGGCACACCCTGGATGCCTGTTGGTTCTTGGAATTTTGATTTACCACAGAATAAGCCTTCCGAATTTAAATTAAAAACCACACCTTGGAACGCAAAAAAAGTAGAAAAATTTGGAGCTGGAGAGTTAGTAGATTTTGGTAAAGAAACTTTTGGCTATATTAAAATTCACGGTTTAAAAGGAAAAGGTAAAATAGCACTTTATTATGGTGAATCTCGTGAGGAAGCGCTTGATTCTGCTAAATGTGAAACATTAGATCATTTATCTTTTGATGGAAACCAGCCTGAAACATATTTACACGATGGATCTAAAGCATTCCGCTACGTTCAAGTTCAAGCGGATGCAACGGTAAAATATGATTCAATTTCCATGCTTTATGAATATTTACCTTTAGAATATCGTGGGTCATTCAAATCTTCGGATGAACAATTGAATAAAATTTGGGACATATCAGCTTACACCATGCATCTAACATCTCGCGAATTTTTTATAGACGGGATTAAACGCGACCGTTGGGTTTGGTCTGGCGACGCTTATCAAAGTTATTTAATGAATTATTATTTGTTCTTTGATTCGCCTTCCGTAGAACGTACGCTGTTAGCTCTTCGTGGTAAAGAACCTGTTACGGCTCATATAAATATTATCATGGATTATTCGTTGTATTGGTTTGTTGGTGTTTACGATTACTATTTACACACAGGAGATACGAAATTCATCAAAACTTTTTATCCACGAATGAAATCATTGATGGAATTCTGCTTAAATAGAAGAAATAAAAACGGATTTCTGGAACCATTAGAAGGCGATTGGGTTTTTATTGATTGGGCGAACGGATTACCAAAAACTGGTGAGGTTAGTTTTGAACAAATGCTTTTAGCAAGAAGTTTAGAAGCTATGGCAGTGAGTGCTGAAATTGCAGGTGAAAACGAGGACCAAAAATATTATCAAAAAGTAGCTGAAGATTTAAAAACAAAATTATTTGATGTATTTTGGGATAAAAAGGAAAACGTGATGAAGCACCAGCGTATTGACGGTAAAGTGCAGGAAATTGTAACCAGGTACGCTAATATGTTCGGTATTTTTTTTAATTATTTTACTGAAGAACAAAAACAAAGTATAAAAAATAAGGTGTTGCTCAATAAAGATATTCTTCAAATCACAACACCTTACATGCGTTTTTATGAGTTGGAAGCATTGTGTGCCATGGGCGAACAGGATTATGTTTTAAAGGAAATGAAAAACTATTGGGGCGGAATGTTAAATGAAGGAGCAACTTCTTTCTGGGAAGAATACAACCCAAACAAAAAAGGTGCAGCGCATTTAGAAATGTATGGACGCCCTTATGGAAAAAGCCTTTGCCATGCTTGGGGAGCCAGTCCAATTTATTTACTTGGCAAATATTACTTAGGCGTAAAGCCGACAGCGCCGGGCTATAGCGAATATCAAGTGGAGCCAATTTTGGGTGGTTTAAAATGGATGAATGGGGAAGTGCCTACTCCAAAAGGAAAAGTTAGCGTAAAATGTACTACAAATCAAGTTAAAGTTTTATCTAATGAAGGTGTTGGGACTCTAAGAATTAAGAGTTCAAAAACACCAAAAGCGAATTATGGTAAAATTGAAAAGTTAGCAGATTATATTTATCAGTTAACTATTTTACCAAACCAAGAACTATTAGTGGACTATAAGGCTTTATAAAAAAAGAAGTGCATCTTTAAATTTAAAGATGCAGCTTCTTTTCCTAAATCTTATTGCAATAGTTTATTAAATTAAACCAATCTTCTTCTGAATCTTTTGTGCGTATTTTTTCATCGCAACTATTATTAGCTCATCCTTCTCTTTGTGAACCGCAGTTTTAGTATGTAACCTAGATATGGTTAAACAAGCATTAACTCCTGTCTTTTCATTCCCTACTGGTACAGAAACATCTACAATTCCATCGGCAAATTCACTTTGTTTTAAATAATAACCTTTAGCTTTAATTTGTTTTAAAGTTTCTTTAAAATCATCTTTTTGCTCAGCACTAAATTTTATATAATCATTATCTTTTTGAAGTAAAGCGCTTGCCGCCTCTGGCTTCATATAGGCTAATAGTACTTTTCCTGATGCTGTTAAAGCAACAGGAAATAAATTTCCTTCCTCAATAGAAAGAGCAATGGGCTCTGGACTTCTTGAGTGTAAAACAACCATCACCTTATCATGATAAATAATACTCATGTGGCAAGCTTCTCTTACCTCACTACTAAGCTCCTCCATTAAATATATGGCTGCAGTTCTAAGCTCGTCAATTACAGAATGTTGGTGCGATAAATGATAAAGCTTTAAAGATAATTTATATTTAGACGATACTTCATCACGAATAATATACCCCCTGTCTTCTAAGCAAACAAGCATTCTATATATCTCGTTAGAGCTTTTATTAAGACTAACAGCAATCTCCGTTTGCGATACTGGAACAGATTGTTGAGATAGGTATTCTAAGATGTCTAACCCTTTTTCTAAGGCTGGCGCTTGATATTTAGATTTCGTTTCGGTTTGCATATTACAAAAGTACAATATCGTGTGATATTTTTGGATTCAGGTTTAATATAGAAAAATCACCATTAATTCTTTTAAATATAAATGATATATTTATATTTGAATAAACCTTTAGTAAATCTGTTTTAATGTTTTCTTATATTATAATGTATTTTTTACACAAATACCGTTGTAAACCAATTAATGTTTGCTGTAATTTTAGGTAAAAACTATAAGAATCATTGGAATTTATCTAAGATTTTTGAACGAATATATCTAAAATATTAATTTTTAACGATTACTAAAGATTTGAAAATATAAACAAATCATGAAAAGAATTTTATTCTTACTGCTTTTACTTCATTGCTGTGCAGCCATATTTGCACAACAGCTAGAGGTTCATGATTTAAATGTAGAATATAAAATCAATCCAAGTGAGCTTGACGCTGTTCATCCAAACTTTTCGTGGATTATTAAATCTACTGTGAGAAACACTAAACAAACCGCTTTTCAGCTATTGGTTTCAAAGGATTTAAAATCTTTGAAAAAAAATTTTGGAACAGTTTGGGATAGTAAATGGGTTTCTACATCAAACTCTACTCATGTTAAATATAATGGTCAGGATTTGGCATCAGCCACTAAATATTTTTGGAAAGTAAGGGTTAAAGACAACCGCAATCAAGCTTCAGCATGGTCTGTACCTGCGGAGTTTATTACTGGGATTTTAAAACCAGAAGATTGGCACCAAGCATGGTGGATAACAGATGAAAGGCTTGATTATAAATTAAAAAATCCACTACCTATTGATGGTGAAAAAGATAAAATTAGTTTAAACAACCAATTGCCTCTATTCAGGAAATCGTTTAACATCGATAAGAAAGTAAAACATGCTTACGCTTTTGTGGCTGGTTTAGGGCATTTTGAGTTTTCTGTTAATGGTACAAAAATTGGCGACCATTTTTTAGATGCCGGTTGGACAAAATACAACAAAGAAGCACAATATGTAGGTTTTGATATTACTGCTCAGCTTAAAAAAGGTAAAAACGCTTTGGGCGTGATGTTAGGCAATGGCTTTTATTTTATCCCTCCAGTAAAGGGAAGGTATCGAAAGACAAAAAACATGTTCGATTTCCCTAAAATGATTTGTTTGGTGAAAATTGAATATGCGGATGGAAGTATGGCTTTTATAAAAAGCGATGAAACTTGGAAAACTAGTAAAGGACCAATCACATTCAGTAGTATTTATGGTGGCGAAGATTATGATGCTACTTTAGAACAAAAAAACTGGAACAAAGTCAATTTTGATGATGCTAACTGGAAAAATATTTTAATAACTGATGGACCTCCGAAGTTGATTGCCCAGCAACAGGAACCTTTAAAGGTATTTGAAACATTTGAAGCCAAAAAAATAGCAGAAATTTCTAAACAAAAAACCGCTTATGATTTGGGTCAGAATTTCTCAGGGATTATCTCAATTACAGTAAAAGGAAGTGCAGGAGATACCATTCGTGTTTATCCGGCAGAATTAATTAATACAGACTTTACAGCTAATCAAAAATCATCGGGCAAACCTTATTACTTTCAATACATTTTAAAAGGAAATGTTGTGGAAGAATGGCAACCTCGTTTTTCTTATTATGGTTTTAGGTATTTAGAAGTTCAAAACTTAGCTATAAATTCAGGAAATCAAGCTCAGATTATCGAATTAAAAGGATTACATACTCGAAATTCCGCAGCAAAAACGGGTTCTTTTACTTGTTCAAACCCACTTTACAATCAAACTTATGATTTAATAGATTGGGCGATAAAAAGTAACATGGCTAGTGTGCTAACCGACTGTCCACACCGCGAGAAATTAGGCTGGCTAGAGCAAGTGCATTTAATGGGCAGTTCCATCAATGCCAATTATCAAATTGCTTCTTTGTTAAATAAAGCGATGGCTGATATGAGAGCTTCGCAAACAGAAGAAGGTTTAGTGCCTGAAATTGCTCCTGAATATGTTTTTTTCAATTGGGGAGGAGATATTTTTAGAGATTCTCCAGAGTGGGGAAGCAGTTCTATCATTGTTCCTTGGTATGCTTACCAATGGTATGGAAATGAGGGAGTTTTGTATGAAAACTATCCCATGATGGTGAAATATCTAGATTATATCCAAAGCCAATCTACAGATTTTATCAATGAAAAAGGTTTGAGCGATTGGTACGATTTAGGTCCAAAAGCATCAGGCGTTTCTCAGTTAACTCCAAAGGGTGTAACAGCTACCGCAATTTGGTATTACGATTTAACACTGATGATCAAAATTGCCAAACAAATTGGTAAAACAGCAGACATGGAGAAATATCAGGCTCTAGCCGAAAAAGTAAAAAAAGCTTTTAACGATAAATTTTTTCACACCAATACTAAACAATATGCAACGGGTAGCCAAACAGCTAATGCAATGGCCATTTTTATGGGCTTAGTAAACCAAAAGGATAAGTCAGCAGTAATTGAAAACCTAATTAAAGACATAGAAAGCAGAAATAATAGTTTAACAGCAGGCGATATTGGTTTTCGTTATGTTTTACGTGTTTTGGAAGATGCGGGAAGGTCAGACATTATCGATAAAATGAACAACCGTTCTGATGTACCGGGTTATGGTTACCAAATTGCTACAGGAGCAACAGCTTTAACCGAGTCTTGGGCAGCTTTACGTGAAAACTCTAATAATCATTTAATGCTTGGACATTTAATGGAATGGTTTTATAGTGGGTTATGTGGAATTAAGCAAGCTGAAAATAGTGTGGCTTATCAAAATATTATTATTAATCCACAAACCGTAGCAAGTGTTAATCAGGCTAAAGCCGAGTTTAAATCGCCTTATGGATTTATTAAAAGTTCTTGGTCAAAGTTTGAAAATGATTTTACTATGGATGTTGAAATTCCTGTGAATTGCGATGCAGCTGTTTTTCTACCAGAAGGTAAAGCAAAAATGGACGGGCAAGCGATTAACAATAATAAAAATGGGATTAGAATTGGTTCGGGAGTTTATCATTTTAGCGTTATTACAAATTAAACCATGAGGTATTTAATCATCATCTTATTTGTATTTAGTTTTTTGAGTTTACAAGCTCAAACAGCTATTTCTGATGCGGAGATGCAAAAGATATATGAGGAAGTGAAAACGCCTTATAAATATGGTTTGGTTATGGTTCCTCAGAGTAATGATCAGAAAATGGATTGCCCTACCATTTTTAGAAAAAATGGTAGATGGTACATGAGTTATTTGATTTATGATGGGAGAGGGTATGAAACTTGGTTAGCTAGTAGTGATGATTTATTAAACTGGAAACAAGAAGGTAAAGAACTTTCTTTTTCTGATGAAGATGTTTGGGACGCTAATCAGAAAGCAGGATATCATGCTTTGGTGGATTATAAATGGGGCGGTAAATACAAGCTAAATAAATATAATGGCAATTATTGGATGTCTTATTTTGGAGGTAAAGAGAAAGGTTATGAAGTTGAGCCTTTATCAATTGGGATGGCTTTTACCAAACAAAATCCTGCTATCGCTCATGAATGGCAAAGGTTAGAAATGCCGGTTTTATCTTCTTCAGACGACAATGTAAGGTGGTGGGAAAACAGAAATAAGTTATTCAAAAGCTCGGTGATTGCAGATAAAAATCGTTTAACTGGACATCGATTTGTGATGTATTATAATGCTGTAGGTGATTCTTTGAAGAATAATAAGAAAACACGCTGGTACGAGCGTATTGGAATGGCAGTTTCTGATGATATGAATAATTGGGAACGTTACAAAGTAGATCCTGTAATGCATCACCCAGTCGGGATTACAGGTGATGCGGTTATTCAGAGAATAGATGATAAATATGTGATGTTTTATTTTGGTGCATTTTGGCAGGATAGAAATGGAGCTTTTAATCGTTTTGCAGTTTCTAAAGATTTAGTGAATTGGACCGATTGGCAAGGAGAAAATTTAATAGAATCATCAAAAGATTATGATGCGCTTTATGCACATAAATCTTATGTTTTAAAATATAAAGGAGTTGTTTATCATTTTTATTGTGCGGTTAATGAAAATGACCAGCGTGGAATTGCAGTGGCAACTTCAAAAGATTTAGGGAAAAGTGAAGTTAACTTTTTACCATTTACAAAATAGCTTATGATATTGAAAAGAATATATCTGTTTTTAACTTTTATGCTTGCATTTTCTGCTGCTTTCTCTCAAAGAGTGAGCAAAGATTTTAATGCAAATTGGAAATTCTATTTAGGAGATGATTCTACTTTAAGATATGCCATTAAAGATTCTTCAAAACTAGAAAAAGTACAATTACCACACGATTGGAGTGTAAAAGGGGCTTTTAGCGAAAAGCATTCTACTACCAGTCAACAAGGGGCTTTACCAGCTGGTTTAGGCTGGTATGTTAAAACTTTTAACGTTGCTTATACAGATAAAAATAAAAAGATTTACATCGAGTTTGATGGAATTTATAGAAATGCAACTGTTTACTTAAACGGTAAAAAAATAGGTTTCCGTCCTTATGGTTATAGCTCTTATCGTTACGATTTAACTCAAAACATCGTTTTTGGAAAAGCTCATTACATCGCTGTAAAGGTCGATAATTCTGAACAACCAAGCTCCAGATGGTACACCGGATCAGGTATTTATAGAAACGTAAGATTAATTACCACCAATCCAATTGCTGTGGCACATTGGGGAACATTTGTGAGCACTCCAAAAGTTGATGAAAAATTGGCAAATGTTAACTTGGAGGTATCTATTCAAAATTCACAATCAACTCTACAAAGTGTTAAAGTTATTTCTACCATTTTAGATGCAAAAGGTAAAACGATAAGCAAAGCGTCCTCAAATCTTAATTTAAAAGATTCTCTAAATAGCGTAAACCAAAATTTTGTAGTTAAAAATCCGAAGCTATGGAGTCCAGAAAATCCTTACCTATATCAGGTTAAAACCCAAATACTTGTAGGGAAAAATCAAGTTGATGAGTATATCACACCACTAGGAATAAGAACTTTCTATTTTGATACTGCAAAAGGTTTTTTCTTCAATGGTAAAGCGATGAAGATTTTAGGCGTTTGTATGCACCACGATTTAGGCGCAATTGGGGCCGTAGTTAATGAAAGTGCTATCCGTCGTCAATTAAAAATTTTAAAAGATATGGGCACAAACGCCATCCGTGTGAGCCATAATCCACCTTCGGCAGAGTTTTTGAATCTATGCGATGAAATGGGCTTTTTAGTGATGGATGAGTCTTTTGACATGTGGCGAAAACGAAAAAACAAATTCGATTATCATTTAGAATTTGAGGAATGGCATGAGCGTGATACCAGAGATATGGTGCTAAGAGACCGTAACCATCCATCTGTTTTTATGTGGAGTGTAGGAAACGAAATTAGAGAGCAATTTGACCAATCGGGAACAAAAATTATTAAAGAATTGGTAGATATCGTAAAAAAATACGATCCCACTCGTGAAGTAACTACTGCCATGACGGAGTTAGAACCCAAAAAGAATTTTATCACTAAAGCAGATGCTATAAACGTTTTAGGTTTCAACTATAAGCATAAATTATATGCAACATTAAGAGATAGTTTTCCAAATAAAACTTTCTTGGCTACAGAAACAGCATCGGCATTAGCTACAAGAGGAGTTTATATACAGCCGCAAGATACCGTACAACTTTGGCCTGCAAACTCCAGAAATAAATACATGGAAAATTTAAATGGCGATTGGACGGTTTCTGCTTACGATAATGTAGCTGCTTATTGGGGAACATCGCATGAAGAAAGCTGGTTAGCTGTAAAAAATAAACCTTACATGGCCGGACTATTTGTTTGGTCGGGATTTGATTATTTGGGAGAGCCGCATCCATTTAATTACCCTGCAAGAAGTTCTTATTATGGAATTATTGATTTGGCAGGTATACCAAAAGATGTTTACTACATGTACCAAAGTGAGTGGACCAATAAACCGGTTCTACATTTACTACCGCATTGGAATTGGAAAGAAGGTCAAAAAGTAGAAGTTTGGGCTTACTACAATCAAGCAGACGAGGTTGAACTTTATCTAAACGGCATTTCTCAAGGCATTAGAAGAAAAACCGAAAATGAGGCTCATGTCAGCTGGTCGGTAATTTACAAAGCTGGTAGCATCAAAGCGGTTTCTCGCACAAACGGAAAGGTTGTTTTAACCGAAGAAATTAAAACTGCAAAAGCGGCAGTCCAAATTACACTTAAAGCAGATAAAGAAACTATTAGAGCAGATGGTAAAGAAATCTCTTTTATTACGGTCTCTGTGGCAGATGAAGATCGTATTTTAGTTCCTGATGCGATGAATAATATCACTTTTGAGTTAGTTGGCGATGCTGAAATTTCAGCAGTAGATAACGGATTTCAAGCTAATCTACAATCATTTCAGGCTAATCACATCAATTTATTTAATGGCAAAGCAGTCATCATGATTAAAGGCGATGAGGCTGGTGAAGTTATTTTGAAAGCATGCTCGCCGGGCTTAAATTCTACAACTTTAAAACTGAATTTAACTAAATGAAATCCATAAAACATATAATTCTTTTCTTGTTTTTAAGCGTTTCGGCTTTTGCTCAAACTGTGGATGGTTTACCTGCCGCTGTACCAATAGTGCCGGGTATTTACAACACACAACCTTGGGAAGTGCCTCAGGTTACAGAAATAAATAGAGATAAAGCAAGAGCGACTAGTTATTCTTTTACATCTATAGAAGATGCCATAAAAGGCGATAGAACAAAATCTAGAATGATGCTTTTAAATGGTGATTGGGATTTTAAATTTGCCTCAAAACCAGCCGATGCTCCTCAAGATTTTTATCTACAAAAAGTTAAAGTATGGGATAAAATTGAAGTTCCATCTAATTGGGAATTAAAAGGTTATGATATACCTATTTATAAAAGTGCTGTTTATCCATTTCGTCCGGTAAATCCTCCTTTTGTACCTCAAGATTATAATGGAGTAGGTTCTTATCAAAGAAGTTTTACGCTACCATCAAACTGGAAAGACATGAATATTACGCTTCATTTTGGAGGAGTAAGCTCAGCCTTTAGGGTTTGGTTAAACGGTAAATTTTTAGGTTATGGCGAGGATTCTTGCCTGCCTTCAGAGTTTAATGCAACCGCTTATTTAAAAAATGGAGAAAATATAGTTTCGGTACAAGTAATACGCTGGAGCGATGGCGCTTATTTAGAAGACCAAGATCATTGGCGAATGAGTGGAATCCAGCGAGAAGTGATGCTTTTAGCTGAGCCCAAAATTCGTATTGCCGATTTTCATTATCAAACTAAATTAGATAAAGATTATAAAGATGCGATATTTAGTTTGCGTCCAAGATTAGACAATTACTCCGGCAAATTTATTCCAGAAGGATATGAATTAAAAGCCCAATTGTATGATAACGAAAATCAACCTGTTTTTCAAAAACCTTTACAAAGAAGTGCAGAATCTATTGTAAATGAGATTTATCCTCGATTAGATAATGTGAAATTTGGATTATTAGAAACTGAAGTTAAAAATCCAAAGAAGTGGAGTGATGAAACGCCAAATTTATATACACTAGTAATTTCTTTAGTTGATGAAAAAGGAAATTTATTAGAAGCTAAAAGTTGTAAAGTAGGTTTTAGAAGTATTGAGTTTTCTAAAGAAAACGGAAAAATGCTCATCAACGGAAAGGTGACTTATATATACGGTGTGAACCGCCACGACCACGACCCTATAAAAGGTAAAGCTTTAAGCAGAGCCGATTTAGAGAAAGATGTTAAAACGCTTAAGCAATTCAATTTCAACTTAATTAGAACAAGTCATTATCCAAACGATCCATATTTCTATGAATTATGTGATAAATACGGTATGATGGTGATGGACGAAGCCAATTATGAAACCCATGGTTTGGGTGGTAAATTGAGTAATGATCCAGCTTGGACTTCTGCCTTTATGGAGCGCACCACTAGAATGGTGTTGCGTGATAAAAATCATCCAAGTGTAGTGATTTGGAGTTTAGGTAACGAAGCTGGAAGAGGCCCAAATAATGCAGCTATGGCTGCATGGATTCATGATTTTGACATTACCCGACCGGTGCACTATGAGCCTGCTATGGGAAGCCCATCTGTGGAAGGATATATTGATCCTTCAGACCCGAAATATCCAAAATCTGTAGATCATGCACATCGTTTACAAAACCCTGTAGACCAATATTATGTAGATATGGTGAGCAGGTTTTATCCTGGAATTTTCACACCAGATTTATTGTTGAATCAACAAAACGGAGATAAACGTCCAATTATTTTTGTAGAATATTCTCATTCTATGGGTAACTCTACCGGAAACATGAAAGAGTTTTGGGATATTTTCCGCTCTAGAGATAGATTGATTGGCGGCTGTATTTGGGATTTTAAAGATCAAGGTTTATTGAAGAAAGACTCAACTGGAAAAGAATTTTACGCCTATGGTGGAGACTTTGGCGATAAACCAAACGATGGTAATTTCTGCATCAACGGAATTGTAGCTTCAGATGGACGTCCAAAGGCAGCCATTTATGAATGTAAACGAGTTTATCAACCCGCAGAAACAAATTGGAAAAATAAAGAAGAAGGAATTTTAGATATTCAGAATAGACATGCTTCAAAAAATTTAATCGATTATGATATTTTCTTAACCTTCTTAGAAAACGGAGTTTTGACTAAAACCGTTCAAATTCCATCATTAAATATTCCTGCTGGCGAGAGAAAAGATATAGATATCAAATCTTTTTATCCTAAAATAAAATTAGGTAACGAGTATTTGTTGAACATCAGCTTTAAGCTAAAAACTGATTTGCCTTGGGCAGCTAAAGGACATGAAATTGCAAGTAATCAATTAGTTATAAGCAACTTTTTTTTAGGCTTGAAAGCAGTAAAGAGTGGAGATTTAACACAATCTAAATGTGAAGATTGTGCTATTTTACATGGTAAAGATTTTAAAATAACATTTAAAAATGGTGCTTTAACATCATATATTAAAAATGGTAAGGAATTAATCAAATCTTCGTTTTTGCCACATTTTACTCGTCCACAAACCGATAACGATCGTAAAGGGTGGAAACCAAATAAAAAGCTAAAACAATGGTATAATGCTAAGCCTACTTTAACAAGTTTCAAAGAAATTAACGCAATTGGCTCAATTTACCAATCAACTTATGAAATTGTTAAGGATAGCGCAAAAGTTATTTTGACTTATACCATTGATAATGAAGGTGGAATTAAAGTAGATTATCAATTAAAAGCAAATTCGGCCTTGCCAAATATTCCAAAAGTTGGTTTACAAGGTGCCATCGCAAACGATTATCAAAACATTACTTTTTATGGTAAAGGACCGCAAGAAAATTACATCGATAGGGCTTTTGGTTTTGACGTAGGCATTTATCACATGGCTTTGAAAGATTTTACCGAGCCTTATGTTTATCCCCAAGAAAATGCAAACCGCACAGACATAAGATGGATGAGCTTTGCAAATCAAAAAGATGGTTTAATGATAATAGCAGATAGCCTTTTAAGTATGAGTGCTTGGCCATATACAGAAGAAGACATCATTAAAGCAAAACATACCAATAGTTTAAAAGATGCTGGTTTTATTACTGTAAATATAGATTTAAAACAAATGGGAGTAGGTGGTAATGATTCGTGGAGTGATGTTTCTGCACCATTACCACAATTCCAAATCAAATCTGGGAATTACCACTACAGTTTTTACTTAAAACCTGTGAATTCAGTAGATGAGAAATCATTAACAAGCTTATACAAAAAATTGAAATAGATAGGATGAAGAGATTAAAAGGGATTACATGGAACCATACCAGAGGTTTATTACCTATGGTAGCTACCGCTCAGCGATTTTCTGAGTTAAATCCTGGTATAGAAATCAGCTGGGAGAAAAGAAGTTTACAAGATTTTGCCGATCACAACATAGAGGATTTGGCTATTCGTTTTGATTTATTGGTTATAGATCATCCATGGACAGGATTTGGAGCTAAAACAAATACCATTTTACCATTGTCAGATTATTTATCTGCTGATTATATTCAAGATCAAAAAGAAAACACAGTAGGCAAATCTTATGAGAGTTATGTTTTTGGCGAGAAGTTATGGGCTTTACCAATAGATGCTGCAACACCTGTAGCTGCTGCAAGGTTAGATATTTTCAAAGCTTTAGGATTAAGTTTACCTCAAACTTTTGATGATTTATTAGACCTTGCAAAAAAAGGTTTGGTGGCTTTTGCCGGAATCCCGATTGATTCTTTAATGAGTTTTTACATGTTTTGCTGCAGTTTGGGCGATGCACCTTTTCAGTCTCAAGAGCGGGTAATATCACAAGAAATTGGTGTAAAAGCATTAAAATATTTTAGAGAATTGGCACAATACATTGCTCCAGAAAATTTTGATAGAAATCCTATTAAAGTTTATGAAGCCATGGTAAACACTAACGATATTGCTTATTGTCCTTTTGCTTACGGCTATTCCAATTACTCTCGCATCGGCTACAGCAAAAACTTACTTCATTTTTATGATCTAGTAAGTCTAAACGGTCAAAACATGACAAGCGCTTTAGGCGGAACAGGTTTGGCCGTTTCAGCATTTTCTAAGCATATTCCAGAGGCAATAAAATATGCAGAGTTTACAGGTTCATCATATGTTCAACAAAATATTTTTGCTGATAACGGCGGACAGCCAGGTCATTTACAAGCTTGGAAAAACGAACGAATTAACAACACCACCCATCAGTATTTTCAAAATACCTTACCTGCTTTGGAGAGAGCTTTTTTACGCCCTCGTTATTTTGGACATATGGATTTTCAAGATCATGCAGGCGATTTTGTTAGAGATTATTTGATGAATGGTGGAGATGAAATTTTGATTTTGAATAAAATGAATGAGTTATATGTTAAATCTTTAAATCTAGAAACAGCATGAAACCTTTAGAAGGATTAGTTGTACTGGAATTTTGCCAGTTTTTGGCAGGACCTTCTGCTGGACTTAAACTAGCAGATTTAGGAGCAAGAGTGATCAAAGTAGAGCGACCAATTAAAGGAGAAGCCTGCAGGCAATTAAGTATTAAAGATCTTTTTGTTGACGAAAGCAGTTTGCTATTTCATACCATCAATAGAAATAAAGAATCATTTGCTGCCGATTTGAAAAACCCTGACGACATTGCTTTAGTAAAAAAATTGATAGTAAAGGCAGATGTCATGACGCATAATTTTCGTCCTGGTGTAATGGAGAAAATCGGTTTAACCTATGAGGATGTTTTAGAAATAAATCCAAAGATAATTTACGGAATAGTTACTGGTTATGGCAGCAGGGGGCCTTGGGCTCGCAAACCTGGTCAAGATTTATTACTTCAATCTTTATCTGGCTTAGCTTGGTTAACAGGCAAAAAAAGTCAGGGTCCAGTACCTTTTGGTTTATCTGTAGCTGATATTATGTGCGGAAACCATTTAGTGCAAGGGATTTTAACGGCTTTATTAAAAAGAGCAAAAACAGGCAAGGGTGTATTAGTAGAAGTGAGTTTACTGGAGTCTGTTTTAGATGTTCAGTTTGAAGCCATCACTTCTTATCTAAATGATGGAGGACAGCTTCAACAAAGAGGTGGTGTTGAGGGCAGTGCACATGCTTTTTTAAGTGCACCTTATGGCGTCTATAAAACTAAAGATGGTTACATTTCTTTAGCCATGGGCGATTTAATGTTTATTGGCGAATTATTAGGTTTAGATTTTAAAAACTACACAGAAAAACATCAATGGTTTGCTCAACGCGATGAAATTAGGACAATTCTAAGCCGAAATCTTAGTGCAAAAAATACCGAAGATTTATTAAAGTTATTGCAAGATAATGGGGTTTGGTGTGGTGAAGTTTTAAATTATCAGGGTTTAGATCAGCAAGATTTTGGGATGCCATTAAAGCAGCAAATCAAACTAGAAAACAACCAAGAACTGACTACCACCAGATG
Source organism: Pedobacter alpinus (assembly GCF_042684645.1). Classification (NCBI taxonomy): domain Bacteria; kingdom Pseudomonadati; phylum Bacteroidota; class Sphingobacteriia; order Sphingobacteriales; family Sphingobacteriaceae; genus Pedobacter; species Pedobacter alpinus. The sequence goes on along the minus strand of NZ_JBHULV010000021.1, from coordinate 45,715 downwards.
TCCGATTCAAATAGACCGACGAATTTTGACCAGCGATAAGCCAGCTCCAAAAGTTGGAGAACATAACGAAGTATTAGCGCATTTTTTTAATAATTAGATGAAGCCATTAGAAGATTATTTAATAGTAGATTTTAGTCAGTTTCTATCTGGACCTTCGGCTAGTTTAAGGTTGGCAGATATGGGAGCTCGTGTAATTAAAATCGAAAAACCGGGCACTGGGGATATTTGCCGTACACTGTACACTTCAGATTTAATTATGAATGGTGAATCTTCTGTATTTCATACCATCAATAGAAATAAAGAATCTTTTGCGATAGACTTTAAACAACCAGAAGAACTTAAAAAATTAAAAAAGCTTTTGGCTAAAGCAGATGTAGTGATGCATAATTTTAGACCTGGCGTGATGGAACGTATTGGTTTAGGTTATGATGAAGTAAAAGCCATCAATCCTAATGTGGTTTATACTGAGATTTCGGGTTTTGGCTCAAATGGGACTTTAAAAAACTTACCCGGTCAGGATTTATTATTACAATCTTTAACAGCATTAACATGGCTTAGTGGAAATGATGAGGATGGTCCGGTTCCTATGGGTTTATCTATAGTTGATATGCTTGCAGGGACACATATTGCACAAGGTATTTTAGCTGCACTATACAGAAAAGCAATGCATCAAATGGGTGCTTTGGTACAAGTTTCTATGCTAGAATCGGCTTTTGATTTCCAGTTTGAAACGATTACAACATTTTATAATGATGGAGGCGAGTTACCCATAAGAAGCAAATCCAATAACGCAAATGCTTATTTAGGAGCTCCTTACGGAATCTACCAAACCAAGAATGGTTACATAGCATTAGCAATGGGTTCTTTACCTGTTTTAGCTGTACTATTAAACTGTGAGGAATTGACTCAATTTCCTGAGAATAAGTTTTCTTTAAAAGATGAGATAAAGGTTGTTCTAGCGAATCACTTACAAACTCAAGAAACGGCTTATTGGTTAAACATTTTGGAGCCAGCTGATATTTGGTGTTCAGATGTTTTAAATTACCAACAGCTTTTTGAACAAGAAGGCTTTAAAGTTTTAGATTTTGTACAAGAAGTGACGATGGAGGATGGCTATACTTATAGAACTACCCGGTGTCCAATTAAAATAGATGGAGAAATTTTTACTTCTCAAAAAGGTTCTCCTAAATTAGGACAGGATAATGAGGGAATTTTAAAAAAATTCATAGATTGTTAATGGAAAAAGTTAGAATAGCAGTAAGAAAGTTCGGTCCGTTTGAAAAAACCATGCAAAAGCTCTGGGATTTGTTTTGTTTGGAAAATAAAATTGAGGTAGAGGTAGAAATGGTAGCTTTAGAGCTAGAAGATTTGTATAACCAAACGCTTGTCCAAAAAGGAATGCTTAATGGTGATTGGGATATTGCACATTTAAATACCGATTGGATTTTTGATGCCGTAAATGGGAATGCTGTTCAAAATTTAGTGCCATATATTGCACAAAATGCTCCTCAAAATTATCCAGATGGTTGGCATCAATCGCTATTAAATTTACAACGAATAAATGATGGTGTTTATGGTTTACCTTTTCATGATGGGCCAGAATGCTTGATTTATCGTAAAGATTTATTTGAAGATGTAACAGAGAAACAAAATTTTAAAAGACAACATGGCTATGAATTAAATCCACCCAAAACATGGAGAGAGTTTGTAACCATTGCCGAATTTTTTAACCGTCCAAATAAAAATCTTTACGGCTGTGTATTTGCTAATTATCCGGATGGACATAACATGGTTTTTGATTTTTGCTTGCAATTATGGACAAGAGGCGGGCAATTAGTAAATCAAAAAAATCAGATAGATATTCATACACCAGAAGCGGTAGCTGCCTTAGATTTTTATCGTAAAATCACTAGAAACGAAAACACTACACATCCAGGTACAAAATATTTTGGATCTGTAGAAGCCGGAATGGCATTTGCTAAAGGTGAAGCCGCTTTAGCAATCAATTGGTTTGGTTTTGCTTCCATGTGCGAAGTGATTGAAGAATCTAAAGTAAAAGGTAAAGTAGAAATTACCCAATTACCTTTTGACGAAGGGAAATCAACTGCATCATTAAATGTATATTGGTTATACACGATTGCTTCGGGAAGTAAAAATAAAAACTTAGCCTACCAATTTTTAAGATTTGCCACCACACCAGAAGCCGATAAATTACTTACTAAAGAAGGGGGAATTGGTTGCCGTATTTCTACATGGGAAGATGCTGAAATAAATGAAACCATTCCTTATTATCATAAGTTGGCTGCATTACACCAAAATGCTTTAACCTTACCTCAAATAACCAGCTGGGATAAATTTGCCGGTTTAATAGATGATATGGTGCTTCAAGCATTAACCACGCTCATTTCATCCGACGAATTATTAAAAACTACCCAAGCTCAAATCCGAAAAATAAAATAACGATGCAAATTCCTTATCAACCACTTTTACCTGAAACCAAGCAACCAATAATTATTATTGGTGCTAGTGGAATTGTAAAAGATGCGCATTTACCAGCCTATAAAATGGCAGGTTTTGAAGTTTTTGGAATCACCAATAGAACAAGAGCTAAAGCAGAAGATTTTGCACAACAATTTCAAATCCCTCATGTTTTCGATTTCGTTGCCGATGCCGTAAAAAATGCTCCTCATAATGCGGTTTATGATATTACCGTTTTACCCAATCAATACATCGAGATTTTAGAACAACTACCAGATGGTGCAGCTGTATTGATACAGAAACCAATGGGAAATGATTTAGCGCAAGCCAAAGAAATTGTTGCAGTTTGCGAAAGAAAAAATCTAGTAGCTTCTATTAATTTCCAATTGAGGTTTGCTCCTTTTATTGCTGCGGCAAGGTTTATCATCGATCAAAAATTAATTGGTGATATTTATGACATGGAAGTTAAGGTTACAGTTAATACACCTTGGCATTTGTTCCCTTTAATAAAAGAGCATCCAAGATTAGAAATACTTTTTCATAGCGTTCATTATATAGATTGTATTCGTTCATTTATGGGCAATCCTAAATCTGTATTAGCTAAAACATTTAAGCATCCAAATAAAGATTTATCTTCTTCAAGGTCTACAATTTTGATGGATTATCGTGATGATTTAAGGGCTGTAATCAACACCAATCACGATCATTGTTTTGGACCCCGACACGAGGAAAGTTATATCAAATGGGAAGGAACAAAGGGGGCTATTAAAGCTAAAATGGGCTTATTAATGAATTATCCAAACGGTTTGCCAGATATTTTTGAACATGCAACTCCAAACGAGGATGGGCATTATGAGTGGAAACGAATTCAATTAGAAGGTTCTTGGTTTCCCGAAGCATTTGTGGGTACAATGTCTAATTTAATGCGTTTTAAAGAAGGTTCAGACAAAGTATTATACACTAGCGTTCAAGATGTTTTAGGAACCATGCAAGTAGTTGAGGCTTGTTATATTAGTAACGAACAAGGCGGCGTAACATTGAATGAATTATAAATAACTAGGTAAAAGGTTGATAGTGCGAGGCAATTCTTTCCACTTTAAACTTTCCAATTTTAACTTAAAAACATGTATTTTAAATCAATATTTTTTGAAGATTACGAACTAAACAGTAAAAGAATAACCTTAGGAAGAACCATTACAGAAACTGATTTTGTTGTTCATGCTGGGCATACAGGAGATTTCTTTCCTCACCATATGGATGCAGAATGGTGCAAAACGCAGCCGTTTAAACAACGTATTGCACACGGAACCATGGTTTTTAGTATAGGAATTGGCTTAACTGCATCGGAAATAAATCCTGAAGCTTTTTCTAGAGGATATGATAAATTGCGATTTGTAAAGCCAGTGCATATTGGAGATACCATTCATTCAGAAATTACCATATCAGAAAAAGGTGAGCATAAAAAACCAGAAATGGGCATCGTTACAGAGCATGTAGAAATTATTAACCAAAGAGGAGAAGTGGTTTTGGTTTGCGACCATCTGTTACTTGTAAATAAAAATCAGCAATCCAATAAACCAACAACCTAACCATCTAATAACCCAACAAACCAACCAACCAAACCATGCAAGTAACTAATCAATTTGGCGATCAACACGAAACATCTTTACCCAATCAAAAAGGCAATCAGTATTTATTACCTTTTATCTTAATTACTAGTTTGTTTTTTTTGTGGGGAATGGCACATAATTTAGATTCGGTTTTAATTCCGCATTTAAAAAAAGCTTGTAATTTAAACAACAGCCAATCTACTTTAATTGATACATCAGTTTTTCTAGCATATTTTTTAATGGCAATTCCGTCCGGAATCATCCTAAAAAAGTTTGGTTATAAAGCGAGCATCATCATTGGTTTATTGGTATTTGCCAGTGGTGCGTTTTTATTTGTTCCTGCTGCAAATTCACTTTCTTATGTTACTTTTTTAATTGCATTATTTATTATTGGCTGCGGATTAACCATATTAGAAACCAGTGCAAATCCTTATGCTGCCATTTTAGGAGATCCTGCAAAGGCAGCTTGGCGATTAAATTTAGCAGCTACTTTTAACGGCTTAGCCGCACCAGTAGCAACCATAGTAGGTAGATTCATCTTATCTGGAAAATCTTATACTCAAGAAGAATTAGCAGCTATGACAGAAATTGTAAGAAATAATTATTTTCTTACAGAAGCTTCCACTGTAAAAACTCCTTACATCATTTTGGGTTGTGTTTTAGTTGCTGTTGCGCTATTGTTTTATTTCATGAAACTGCCCGAAGTAAAAACTCAAAATACAGATGGAATAGCTTCAGGAGAAGGTAGTTTTTTTGGAGCGTTAAAACATAAACATCTTAAATGGGCCGTTATTGCTCAGTTTTTTTATGTTGGAGCTCAAGTTTGTGTAACAAGCTTTTTTATTAGGGCGGCACAACAAGCTGGTGGATTTGATGAATATACAGCATTATATTATTTAGGGCTTTATGGTACGTTGTTTTTAGTTGGGCGTTTTGTAGGCACTTTTTTGTTAAGATATATTGCATCTAATAAGCTATTATACATTTATGCTGTATTATGTATAATGTTATGTTTAATAGCAATTTTAGGTAAAGGTTCTTACGTTGTTTATGCTTTAGGAGGTTTAGGTTTCTTCATGTCAATCATGTTTCCAACCATTTTTGCTTTAGGAATTGATGGTGTAGGTGAAGATACAAAACCTGGTTCTTCTTGGTTAATTATGTCTATTGTGGGTGGTGCTATTTTACCTTACGGAATGGGCTCTCTTATTGATTATTACAAAGACAATATTCAAATTGGCTATATAATTCCATTAATTTGCTTCATCGTTATTTTGTATTACGGTATAGTTGGTTACAAGCATAAAGTACAAACAGCTGTTGTTTAATGTGTTTTTTAAAAAGGATTTTCTGTTTAATTATCATTTTTTGCTCCTTAAAAGTTTGGGCGCAACAAAATAACAATGCCAAACCTTGGGTGTTTTGGTATTGGGTACAAGCAGGTGTTTCTAAAGCGGGCATTACTGCCGATTTACAAGCGATGAAAGAAGCAGGCATTGGAGGGGCTTATTTGGCATGCATCAAAGGAGAAACAAATCCCTCGCTTTATACACCAACAGCAGTACAATTAACTCCGCAATGGTGGGACATGGTTACCTTCGCTTTCGCCGAAGCTAAAAGACTAGATTTGAAAATCACCATGCACATTAGCGATGGTTTTGCTTTAGCTGGTGGACCTTGGATAACCCCAGAACTATCTATGCAAAAGGTAGTTTTTAGTAAAATGAATGTTAAAGGCGGGCAATCTTTAAAAGTTCAGTTACCCCAACCTCATCATTTTGAAAATTATTATCAAGATATCCAAATAGTCGCTTTTCCATCGTTAAACGGATCAGACCTTAATACCAAAATATTAAAACCTAAAATAATAGCTAGTACAGGCGAAAATGTTGATTTTCTAGTTAATCCCGATGGTAAGAAATCTTTTAAATCATCAGAGAAAGCAAGTATAACTTATGCTTTTGAACAAGCTTTTACTTGTAGAACCATCCGTATAGAAAGCAATGGAAATAACTATCAGGCACAGCGTTTATTGGTACAAACTAGCCATGATGGTATTAATTTTAAAGATCATCAACAATTAAAAGCACCTCGTCATGGCTGGCAAGATACCGATGTGGAACATACCTACAGCATAGTGCCAGTAACTGCTAAATATTTCCGTTTTGTATTTGATAAAGAAGGTTCATTGCTTGCAGCGGAAGATTTAGATGCTGCCAAATGGAAACCTAATCTAAAATTAACAGGTTTACAGCTTTTTACCGAACCCACTCTTAATCAGTACGAAAGTAAAAATGGAGAGGTGTGGCGCATCAGCGAAAGAACGACTTCAAAAGAAATTAGCGATGATTTATGTGTTAATACCAATCAAATCATCAATTTAACAGATCAAGTAAATGCTTATGGTGAACTAAATTGGAAGGCACCTGCTGGCAATTGGACTATTTTAAGAATCGGACATACCTCTACCGGGCATACCAATGCCACTGGAGGTGGAGCGATAGGCTTAGAAATAGATAAATTTAACCCTGAGGCTATTAAACTGCACTTTAATAATTGGTTTGCTGAAATACAGAAAAGGGTAGGAGACAAAGGAGATTTATCTTCATTTTATGTAGATAGCTGGGAGTGTGGTAGCCAAAATTGGTCGGCTAATTTTGCAAATGAATTTAAACAAAGAAGAGGGTATGATTTAATGCCTTTCTTGCCAGTAATGGCAGGTGTCCCATTAGAAAGCGCTCAAAAATCTGAGCAAGTTTTATACGATGTCCGTTTAACCATTTCCCAATTGGTAAACGATGTTTTTTATAAAACGCTGGCGCAAATAGCTAAAGAGAGAAATTTAACTTTCGCAGCCGAAAACGTATCGCCTACCATGGTAAGTGATGGTTTGCTTCATTTTAAAACAGCAGATATTCCTATGGGCGAGTTTTGGCTCAATAGCCCCACCCATGATAAGCCAAACGATATGCTAGACGCAATCTCGGCTGGACATATTTACGGGAAACCAATCATTCAGTCAGAGTCTTTTACAACCGTGAGGATGGATTGGAGTGAACACCCTGGGAATCTAAAAATTGTACAGGATAGAAATTATGCTTTAGGCATAAACAAAATCATGTACCATGTATTTGTCCAAAATCCTTGGTTAGATAGAAAACCTGGTATGACCTTAGATGGTGTGGGACTATATTTTCAACGCGACCAAACCTGGTGGAAACCCGGAAAAGCTTGGGTAGATTATGCAACTAACACTCAAAATTTATTGCAAAAAGGTAAACCTGTAAGAGATATTGCCGTTTTTACTGGAGATGAAATTCCTCGTCGTTCGCTTTTACCCGACCGTTTTGTGAATACTTTACCCGGAATTTTTGGTCAGGAAAGGGTAGAGGCCGAAAGAATAAGAAATCAAAACAAAGACGTTCCTTTACAACAAATCCCAAAAGGAGTAACCAATACAGCTAACGGATTTCAGTCCGAAAACTGGATAAATCCTTTAAACGGTTACGCTTATGATTCCTTTAATCCAGATGCTTTGCAAAGTGCTTTTGTAGAAAATGGCCGAGTGAAATTTTCTAAAGAAGGGGCAGCTTATAAAGTGTTAGTATTGCCAATCACAAATTTGATGAATCCTGATGGTATCATCAGCAAAACATCATTAGATAAAATTAAACAGTTAGAGAATCAGGGAATTATCATTGTTAAAGATAAGCCTTACTTTAATCAAGATTTCTCTCAATTTGGTTTAGAAAAAGATTTAATTGTTATTGATAGTTCTGGTAAATATGCAAGTGATATTGCTTTTAATCATCGAAGCGATCAAGATCAAGAGATTTATTTTATAAGCAATCAACAACAAAAAGAAAGAGTTTTAAATTTCTCTTTCCGCTTTAGCGGGATGGTTCCTCACTTGTATAACCCGGTCACTAATGAATGGAGCGAGATTACATCCTACCAAGCAGATGAAGAAAGAACAGCACTTACCTTAAAACTAGCACCTGCTCAATCTGTTTTTGTCATTTTTAAAAAAGGAGTGCTTGCCAAAAACAGTGAAGGAAAAAACTGGTCAACATTTAAATTAGTTAAAAATATCAGCGAAAGCTGGAACTTAAAATTTGACGAAAGTTATGGTGGTCCAAAACAATCCATCAGTATGGAAAAGCTAACAGACTGGACTTCATCTCCCGACTCCAATATGAAATATTATTCTGGAACAGCAGTTTATGCTAAATCTATCCAATTAAAAAAGAAAGAGTTAAAGCAAAATTTATACTTAAATGTAGGCGAGATTCATGATTTAGCATCTGTTAAAATTAATGGAAAGGAATTAGGGGTAATTTGGACCCAGCCGCATCGCATCAATATTTCATCGGCATTTAAAAAAGGAAAAAACCTAATAGAGATTGCTTTAACCAATACATGGCACAATCGCCTCATGGGCGACCACGCTTTGCCACAAGATAAACGTATTACACAAACAACTGCACCTTATCGCTTAGAAGGCAACCCACTATTACCAGCGGGATTAATAGGTCCGGTTACTATTGAAAAAGAAATTAAATAACCCATAATGAATAGAATAAAGTATTTAATAACGGTTTCGTTTTCCATGTTAGGATGCCTAACCTTTGCGCAACAAAAAGCGTTAACCAATACAGCGGGAAGTAAATTTGCTGTTTTTCAAAGTCCAAACATGGAAGATGTTCGCTGGACAGGAGGTTTTTGGGGAGACAGATTTGAGGTTTGCCGTACAGCCATGATTCCACATATTTGGGATACTTACATGGATGCCAATGTGAGCCATGCTTTCAAAAATTTTGAAATTGCAGCTGGTTTAGATACCGGCAAGCATAAAGGACCTTCTTTCCATGACGGTGATTTTTACAAAGTGATGGAAGGTGTTGCCAATATGTATGCCATTACCAAAGACAAGAAGTTAGACCAAATGATGGATAAAGCCATTGCGGTTATTGCAAAATCTCAAAGAGCAGATGGTTACATTTATACCAAAGCCATGATAGAGCAGCGTAATACGGGCCAAAAAAACCAGTTTCAAGACCGTTTAAGTTTCGAATCATATAATATTGGCCATTTAATGACAGCCGCTTGTGTACATTTTAGAGCAACCGGAAAAACCAATTTACTAGATGTAGCCAAAAAGGCAACCGATTATTTGTATAATTTTTATCAATCGGCTTCGCCTACCTTGGCTCGTAATGCCATCTGCCCATCACACTATATGGGCGTAGTAGAAATGTATCGTACCACCAATGATACTCGCTATCTAGAGTTAGCCAAACATTTAATAGCCATTAAAGGCGATATTGAAGATGGAACAGATGATAACCAAGATCGGATTCCGTTTTTACAACAAACCAAAGTTACAGGCCATGCCGTAAGAGCCAATTATTTATATGCTGGCGTTGCCGATTTATATGCCGAAAATGGAGATCCTTCGCTATTAAAGCAATTAAACATCATGTGGGATGATGTCACACAACATAAAATGTACATTACTGGCGGTTGTGGTTCTTTGTACGATGGTACATCGCCAGATGGAACTTCCTATAATCCTGCAGTGGTTCAAAAAATACATCAAGCTTACGGCCGAGATTATCAATTACCAAACTTTACAGCTCATAACGAAACTTGTGCAAACATTGGTAATGTTTTATGGAATTGGAGAATGCTTCAAATTTCTGGCGATTCCAAATATGCCGATGTGATGGAAACTGCATTATACAACAGTGTTTTATCTGGAATTAGTTTAGACGGAAAGAAATTTTTATACACCAATCCACTAAGCTATTCAGATAACTTACCTTTTAAACAACGCTGGTCTAAAGACAGGGTTCCTTATATTTCATTGTCTAACTGTTGTCCGCCAAATGTGGTGCGCACCATTTCAGAAATCAACAATTACGCTTATAGCATAGCTAAAAACGGCTTATTTATCAATCTTTATGGTACAAATTCGTTAAATACCCAATTGCAAAATGGCGAACAAATTAGTTTAAGCCAAGAGACAGATTACCCTTGGAACGGAAATGTAAAAATTAGTATTAAAAGCAGTTTGAAAAGTAACCAAGCCATCCATTTTAGAATACCGGGATGGTGCAATACTGCAAATATTTTAGTAAACGGAAAATTGGTTCACGAAAATGTAAAAGGCGGACAGTATTTTGCAGTGAATGATCAATGGAAGAAAGGCGATATCATTGAATTACAAATGCCAATGAAAGCTAAATTAATGGAAGCGAATCCATTGGTAGAGGAAGCTAGAAACCAAGTGGCTGTAAAATATGGTCCAATAGTTTATTGTGCAGAATCTATTGATAATGGTACTCAAGTTTTTAATTTTACAATTCCAGCCAATATCCAATTCACAACAGAAATGCAAACTATTGAAGGGGCTAAAATGCTGGTTTTAAACGGACAAGCTTTGTTAGATACGGATAAAACTTGGAAAAATATGTTATACCGAGAGGTTAATAAAGAACAACAAAAGGCTAACATAAAATTAGTGCCTTATTATGCTTGGGGTAATAGAGGCCATACCCAAGAAATGTCTGTTTGGCTGCCTGTGAGTAAGTAATTTTTGAATTAAAACTCATTCTAAAGCGTTTTCATCTTTAAAAGGTATGAAAGCGCTTTCTTGTACAGTATCTGTAGTAATTGTTCTTATATAAGTTAACCAGATCAAAGCAATTCAGGAACAATATTTTAACTTGTTTTTGATTGTTTGGTTTTAAAAAGCTGCCTTGTATTACAGGCAGCTTTAAATAAATTTTGTTAGATTGAATGAAGACTAATATCCTGGGTTTTGCCCAAATTCATCTGCATTGGCTAATGCATTCATTTCTTCTTGTCTAATTGGGCGTAAGCGGTGGAAAGGTTGTACCTGCGTAATATCAGGGTTTTGTGCTTTTATAAAGTCAACAAAAGCTTGTCCGTTGTTAGCGCCTAACATCCTCTTTAAATCAAACCAACGAAGGTGCTCGCCAGCCAATTCTCTTGCCCTTTCTTTCAGAATAAAATCTTCATTGATATTAGCTGCGCTCACCTGCATTGCTACTGTTTGGTTAACCGGTGTTTTTTTGGCGGCTCTGGTTCTTAAAACATTAATATATCCTGCTGCAGCACTTGCATTATTTAATTTCCACTCGGCCTCAGCAGCTATTAAATACATTTCTGCCAAACGCATCACAATTACATCTTTAAAGCCCGGTTGCGCATTAGCAGCAGTACGGTCTGGGTCTCTAAATTTCCTGAAATTGATATAATCTGCACCCGTAATAATAGTTCCGTTTGTGTTGTAAACACTATCTCTATCAATAACAATATAAGGCTTTAGCCTATGTGCAGGAACAACTTTTTTAGTGATTAGTAAAGCGGTATCAATACCTGCTCTAATAACTTTTCCTATAACGCTAGGGTGTTTACGATGGGTAGCAGCTAATGATGCAGTCCAAGTGAAATTGGTATTAGCAATCCATACTTCCTGAAAAGAAGCCTCGTATCGGTTATCAATATTCTCATTAAAATAATTTAAGAAGCTTAAAGTAGGCATTAAGCGTCTGCTATTCTCGAAACCATATTCTAAACTCTGTACCAAACCTGGTTTTCCGTTATAACGAGCTTGAAAAACCTGATATAAACGGTTACCGTTAGCGTCGTAATTGATGGCTTGATTAGTAGAATTACTGACTACATACAGTGCTTCTTTATTGCGTTTGTTGTTGGCAGGGTTCCACATATCAGCATAATTTGCCCAAAGTTCTACTTCCAAAGCTGCTCTGTTATCAATTACGGCTTTTGCCGCATCTCTAGCTCTGGTAAAATAAGTTTGAGCTTCTGCACCTGTTGAATAATAAGCTCTTGATAGTAAGGTTCTTGCTAAAAAGCCCATAGCAGATTTCCTGCTTGCTCTGCTGTATTCATTACCCCACGCACTTTGTAGAGGAAGGTTTGCAACTGCAAATTCTAAATCTGAAATCATAAGGTTATAAAAATCTTCAACCGGACTTCTTTGAGCAGTTAACAAAGGTGTTTTAGTTTCCTCGGTACGTAACATTACCCCACCAAAAGTTTCTACTATATGCCAATAGTAAAATGCTCTTAAGAAACGTAATTCGCCTTCTCTTCTGTTTTTCTCTTGTTGATTTGTAAATCCGGCATCATTAATTCTATTAATTCCGGCATTACAAATGTTTATCGCTTTCCAGATGTCTCGCCATACTGCTCTTACTGGGTTTCCTTGTAAGGGTGTTAAGCCTGCATACTGTGATAATTGCCCTGCATAAGTATTTTTATCTCGGTTAAACCATATATCGGTACCAGATTCAGACATAAAAACACCATCTTCTTTGCCATACCAAGCTCTTTGATCTGAGTAAGCGGCATTTACATTGGTAACAAAGCCTTCTGGAGTAGACCATATAGCATCTGCGGTGGCACCAGAGGGGTTATATTCTTCTAGTTTATTACAAGACATACTTAAAGTAATACTTGCTGCTAAACAGCTTAATTTTAAATATCTTTTAGTTCTCATCTTTTTCTTGTTTATTATTAAAAACCAACATTTAAACCAAACACAAAAGTTCTACTTAGTGGGCTGTTTTCTGCACCTCCACGCTCTGGATCATAATTTCTTATCAACTCACTTTTAGCTACAGTAAGCAAGTTATTTGCGGTAGCATAAACCCTTACACGGTTGTAAAAAGATGCTCCAGATTTTATTTTAGGTATGGTATAGCCCAACGTTAAATTTTTAACCTTGAAAAAAGAGCCATCCACAAAATTTAGAGCTTGGTAGCCAGTATAACCCGGGTATGAGCTTAGCGTGGTGCCTCTTCTCGGTCTAGGAAAATCATTGGTAGGGTTTTCTGGTGTCCAGTAGTCTAATATTTCTGGTCCGTTTCCTGTACCAGCTGGGTTAAACCTGCCTAAAAACTCAGCATCTATAGTTTGGCCGTAACGGGCAATTAAGAAAACTCCTAAATCAAAGTTTTTGTAGGTGAAATTGTTTTGTAAACCTGCTATCCAATCTGGTACTGTAGATCCTACATAATTTAAATCAGAAGCGTTAATTAAAAAATCACCATTAATATCTCTAACTTTTATATCTCCTGGTTGGAAGGTATGATTACCTACTTTATACAAAGCTGCTTCTGCTGCTTCATCTAATTGCCAGATACCTAGTTTATCAAAAGTATAAAAAGAGGTAATTGGACGGCCAAGTAATAAAGAGCTTCTTTCAAAACCACTGCTAGGGAAAATATCTCTACCATCAACCAGCTCAGTAATTTTCTCTCTTTTTCTATTATAGGTAAGTGTAGAAGACCAAGTGAAATTTTTGGTTTGGATATTTCTACTGGTAATTTCTAGCTCAATACCGTTGTTTTTAGTGTTCGCAATGTTTTGGGTAACATCAATCATACCAGTAGAAAGCGGCAAAGTCCTGCTTAATAAAATGTCTGAGGTACGAGCCTCATACCATTGAACAGAACCACTGATACGGTTATTAAAGAAGCCAAAATCCAAACCTATATCTAGAGAGGCGGTTTTTTCCCAACCTAAATTAGCATTACCTACAGTGCCTCTAAAGACAAATGAATTTACAGGAACATCACCAAAACTCATATTAGATGCCGAGTTTAATGTGTTCTGTGTACTGTAAACTCCTATATTATAATTTCCACTAACACCATAACTAGTTCTTAGTTTAAGATAATTTACCTGGCGGATATTTTTCATGAAAGATTCTTCAAAAATATTCCAGCCTATAGCTGCTGATGGAAAGAAATCCCATTTATTTCCTGGTGATAATCTGGAAGCACCATCATACCTGCCTGATGCAGTAAATAAATATTTGCCTTTGTAACTATAATTAAGTCTCGTCGCATAAGCCATATTGCTCCAACCTTCGTAAGAAGAGCCTATAGACCTTGTGATAGAAGTGCTAGAAGAATTCAAATCATAAAAAAGCTGTGAGGCTAATATTTGCCCTTGCCCAGAAGCGGATAAACGATCTACATCACTTTGCTGATAGCTAGTAATACCCGTTAAAACCAAATTATGGTCTTTGATATTTTTGGTGTACGTTAAAATATTATCCCAATTAATATAACGGTTAAATGCGGTGTTTTGCGATGCCACAGAAATACGTGGTCCGTTTTGTGCCAAAGATGTTCTATCGTTAAAAATACCTTGTCTAGAGTTATTAAAATTAGTGCCAATATTAGACCTAAAATTTAATCCCTTTAAAGGAGAAACAGATACATAAGCATTGGCTACTATATTATTTCTAAGGTTATTGTTTCTAGCAATAAACTCACTACGCTCATCTGCCAGCGGGCTTATGGTTGTTCCATCTGGTAAAGGAAATAACCTTATAGTACCATCCTCATTAAATGGTGTACCTAGAGGGCTTATTTGCGTGGCTTGCCCTAATGGATTTTGGCGGTTATTAGTTGCCGAGTAAACAATTTGTGTATTAAAACCCACTTTCATCCAATTATTAACCGTTTGGTCTAAATTTAACCTCATGTTGTAACGGTTAAAATCATTCCCTCTTAACATACCATCTTCTTTGAAATACCCAGCAGAACCAAATACAGATGTTTTCTCTGAACCTCCAGTAATAGAAACATTATGACTTTGTTGCGAGCCCTCTCTAATTACTAAATCCATCCAATCAACAAACTCTCCTGCTTGTACAGCATCTAATTCACCCGGACCATCAAAAACAAGCTGATCATCTGTAATACCAATAGTTCTTGCGGCTTCGCGTCTAAGTTTGATATAGCTTTCTCCAGTTCTTGAAGATGGGAATTCATAAGTATTAATGCCATAGTAGGCATCATAATTTACTTTAACTTTTCCAGAAGTTCCCTTTTTTGTGGTTACAATAATTACACCATTTGCACCTTGCGCTCCGTAAATAGCAGTTGAAGATGCGTCCTTTAACACCTCTATAGACTCAATATCATTAGGATTGATAGCGTCAATACTATTTCCTTGGAAACCGTCAACAATAATAAGAGGACCATTTCTACTGCTAATATCGTCTCTATTACTGGTTATAGATCTATTACCTCTAATCACAATGTTAGAATTGCCTCCGGCAGCACCAGTATTTCTAACAATATCAGCTCCAGCTACTCTACCTTGCAAAGCTTCAATGGCATTATGGGTTGGTGTTCTTACAATATCTTCTGCCTTTATAGATGATACAGACCCTGTTAAGTCTCTTTTTCTTACAGTACCATACCCAATTACCACCACTTCATTTAAACTAGAAGGAGTAGGCTTTAAAGTGATATTTAAATTTAGAGTTTGAGCATTAACATTAACTTCTCTAGTTTCAAAACCTAAATAAGAAACTAAAAGTGTTACTGCTTCATCTCCTTTAATATTTAGCGTAAATTCTCCTTTTTCATTGGTGAGTGTAGCGCTAGTTTCTCCTTTAATGCTAATATTAGCTCCGGGTAAAATAAAGCCAGCTTCATCTATTACTTTACCTTTAATAGTATAATCTTTTACATTAAATTTGATTACAACCGTGTTGTTATTTATTTCATAAGTAAGTGGTTGATTAATTAATGCTTGTTTTAATAGTATATCTATTTCATCATTATCTGTGTTAATGTTGACCAATTGCTGAAGATTAATCTGGTCTTGACGGTAGAAAATAGAATAGTCGCTTTCCTTCTCTATTTTCTTTAATACGTCCTTAACAGTAATATTGGTTGCTTTTATACTGAACTTCCTTTGACCGTACACTGCTGCATGTACATTTATTAAACAACAGAATATTAAAATAGCGGTTAGCTTCATAGTCATGAGCATTTTACGCCAATAAACATTGGCGAATAAAGGTTTCTTATTCGAAAAAATCATAATTTTGGTTAATTAGTTAATACTGATACTTCCCCAAGCATTAGGGTATTAGCTAGCTTTAATAAAGGCCGCAACTTTTTGTTGCGGTTTTTTTGTCTCTTTTACTTCATGGTTATCATTTATTAGGTTTTTAAATTAATTAATTGGTTAGTTTTTTTACTGTTATTGCTTTTCCTTCAATAGTGTAAGATATCGGCGTGGTTTGTTTAATTACATTTAAAATTTCATCAGGGTTCTTTATATTTTTAAAAGCCCCAGAGTAATGATAATTATAAAGCTCAGCATCTAAAATGGTGATTTTTAAGTCAAACTCTCTTTCCAGCGTATGCATTATCTCGTTAAAAGCAGTATTATCAAAAGTTAAGGTGCCGCTCAACCATTCTTTATAACTCTCCTCAGGAAGAGGAATCTCATGAATCAATTTTTCTATCTTAACCTTTTGCTCTTTGTCTTTGGTTAATTGCTCTAATTGTTTCTTATTATTGATTTTTATAGATTGATTTTTGGTGAGATATATTTTTTTTTGATGTAGTTTCTGGTTCTCTATAGAAATCTCCCCATTTACAACAGAGAACTCCATTTCTTGATCTTGGCTATAAGATTTTATCTTGAAAATAGTTCCAATATCCCGTACTATATAACCTCCAGCGTCTACAATAAAAGGGATATCTTTATCGCTTTTTGCGATATCAAAATAAGCCTCTCCATCTAAAATAACTTTTCTGTTATTTTGATTAAATCCTTCATCGTATGCTAATCTTGATCCTGCATTAAGGTAAACCTTGGTGCCATCGGGTAAAATCATTTTATTTTTATCGCCTTTGGCTACAACCACGCTTTTCCAGCTTTCATTTTTATTTGGTGAGAATGTTTTATTGAATAACAATCCAATAGAACAAATCAGAAAGAAAACAGCCGCATATTTTAAAAATAAAGGAAAATTGATTGTTTGTTTTGGTGGAATTTGGTCTGATAAGAATCGTTCAAAAGCAGCTTCATTATCTATATATTGATGTTTTGTAGATAGGTTTTTATGATAGTTTTTATATAAACTAATAAATGCAGTTTCATTTTCTTCAGATGCTGCAATCCAATTTTTTACCCACGCTTTCTCTTGAGCGCTGGCCGACTTAGTAATATAAGCCAATAGCAGTTGTTTTAATTCAGAATTCATCTTGGTCTGAACTATAGACGTTTCAGGTTTAAATTACCCCCAAACGAAAATTAAATTTTTTTAAGAAAAAATAGTAAGGAGTAAAAAAACTAAGAAATGTTGTAGTTGAAATCTTAATTTATTAAAGGCAATAGTCATTTGCCTTTCTACTGTTTTAATAGATATATTTAAATTCTCGGCAATTTCCCTATTCTTTTTATCTTCAAAACGGCTAAGCTTAAAAACTTCACGACACCTTGGTGGTAAATTTTCTATAACTCTATCTATATGCTCTTTAAATTCTTTTACCTCAAGGTTATGCTCTTCAAAAGTATCGTATTCTTGCAATAGTTTGTTTTTATGAAGATAATTAACATATTCATTCTCTACTTTTTTATGTCTTAAATAGCTAATACAACTATTTTTTACCATGGTAAATAAAAAAGGAGGTGATAATTTATCAAGTTCATAAAGATCTTTATTTTCCCAAATTTTCGCAAAAACGGTAGAAACTTGTTCTTCTGCAATTTCTAAATCATTAACATATTTGTTAGCAAAAAAAATAAGTTTACTATAAAACTCTTTAAATAGTTTTTCAAATTTTGTTTGGTAATGATTAGAATTCTCTATCATAGAAATTTTAGGTAATAAAAATATTCTAGACTATATTTAAAATTGGTAATTACAGATTTGTTTAGGGAAAAACGCCGTAATTTAACAATAAAGTTAATTGTTTTAGATTTCTTTAAGTTGTAGCATATTTACATTATTTAATATGATATTGACATTAATTTTTTTTTAAGTCTATCATCAACAGTGTAATCTTATACTTTAATTTATTTCGGGTTATACCTTATAATTTAATCTTCTATTTCTTTATCCACTTTTTTTCTGCAATAATTGGCTAGTAAAGAGCCAGATACATTCATCCAAGGACTAAAAACTGCAGATGCTAAACCAACCGTTGCTAGTTTACCCATAGCACCGGCTAACCCCGAGGCCATTCCTCCGTTTTGTAAACCCACTTCAAAGGCAATGGTTCTGCTGCTGTTTTTATCTAAACCACTAAATCTGCTGAGCCAATAGCCAAAAAAATAGCCAGCGCCATTGTGTAAAACAGAGGCTATGAACAATAAAAAGCCAATTTCTATTAAATGATCTCTGCCGGCTGCTGTGGTTACTAAAGTGAAGTAAATGATACCAAACATAGAGAAATAAGGCATCAGTTGATCTATCTTTGGATACGCTTTGTATAGTAAATGATATAAATAACCTACCAAGATAGCGCCACATAAAAAGCTAAATATTTCTATCAGAAGCGCTGGAATACTATCTTTTTCTAAAGCGATGGAACTGCTAAAAAAGACAATGAGTAAAAGCCAAAATGCAGAAAATGCGGTGGCAATGGTGATTCTTTTTCTGGCAGATGCACCATAAGTTTTCAATAGATCATGAACCATAGCGGCAGCCAAAGGAACCAATACGATTTTGATTATTTCCATCATCATGTTAAAGAATTTCACCTCTACTAAAGTGCCTGCAAAAATTTTCATTAAAAACGGAGTCATGATGGGTGCTGCAAGGGTTGAGATGGCGGTTACAGTAACAGATAAAACCAAGTTTCCTTTAGCAATATAAGTCATTACGTTTGATGCTAAACCGCTACTGCAAGAACCAATTAAAATAATTCCGGCGGCAATTTCTGGTTCAAAATGGAAGGTTTTGGCAATGATAAAGCCCATGATGGGCATAATGGTAAAATGCCCTAACAAGCCAATTAAAACTCCTTTTCCTGATTTTCTGATGCCCGTAAAATCTTTTACACTCATTTGAGTTCCCATACCAAACATCACCAATTGAATAATGGAAAGAATGAGCCATTTATTGCGTAAATCTATACTCCCAATATGTAAGAAAGTTTGAGGGTAAATTAATCCTGCGGCCACAGCGGCAATAATCCAAAATGTATATTGATAATTGCTTAGGACTTTAATAGCACCTACGCCAATGGCTAAACTAGAGAATCCTAGTACCAATCCAATTTTCCAAATAAAATCGACTTCTTGCAACCACCCAATAGCTGCAAAGAGGAATAATAATTGGGCAGCCCAAAGGAAAATTTTACGCATATTGGTTTGTTTAGATTTATTGGTTTAATTTGTTTTAACAGCTAATCATTCTCTCTCCCCAGAGATTTTATTCTTTACGTCATTTTCGAGGTACGCAAAACCTCACTGTCAGAGTTTAATTTAAATCCTTTTTGTGAGATGTTTCACTTCGTTCAACATGACGTATTGTAGCTTTCTTTATTATTTAAAAATAAGTTTCAGCCAGTTTTTTCATAGCAATTGCTGGACTAGCTAAAATCGGAACTTTCTTTTCATCAGCACTTAAGCTATCTACAACACGGGCCATTGATGCTTGTGCCAAAACAATAACATCCACAGTTTCCATTAACTCTTTTAAACCTTTGGCTACCATTTCATCATGCTTAACGGCATCGCCACTCATTAAAGCTTCAAAAGCGCCATCACAAAGTTTAGAAGTGATATTTATTGCTTTGCCAGCTTTTTCTGCTCTGCGTTTCACCAAATCTGAGGTAGGTTCTAAAGTAGTTGGTAAAGTGGCAATTACCCCAATGTTTTTGCCAATTAGAACTGCTTCATCTGCCATGGCTTGGTCTACTCTTATCACCGGAACAGTACATAAAGTAGCTGCAGTTTCTATAGCTCTACCAATAGAAGAGCAGGTTACTAAAATCACATCTGCTCCTGCTTCTTCAGCTGCTTTGATGTGGTTAACCACTCTGGCAGCAGTATTTGGCATTAATTTGCCTTTTTTAATCACATCTTTAATTAAGCTGTCATCAACAATATTAAAAGTTTCTACTCCAGTTAAATGTTGTTTGGTTAAGTCTTGAAAAAGCGGAACCAATGTTGCCGATGTATGTACAAATCCTAATGTTTTCATTTTTGTTATATTTTTTCTCCGTTTAATACTTTTATAAAATAATTGGCTGTGCCTACTTGGCCGCCTTTAAAGTTTAATTCTAAACCGTTTACTAATTGATTTTTTGCAATGGCTCTGCATAATGGCGCACCTGGTGCAATAGGGGCAATCATTTCTAATGCAGTTATGCCTAATTCTGATGCTGCATAGCTTGAAGTATCGCCACCAGCAAATAAAATCCTTTTCAATTTTACTTCCTTTAAAATGATTTTAACTAGGGTTCCCAAGGCTTTACCAAAGCGTTTACTACTTTGCTTCTGAATATCATTCTCTTGGATATTTAAGCTTCTCAAATAACTTTCTGTGGCAGCTATACGCGGATCTTGGTTGCCTAAACTGGTGTGTAAAACCACATTTCTATTTTGCTTAAGCTGATGAATAAGCTGTTCGGAAATTTCTTTACTGATGGATTCTTGTTTTTGCGTATCCATAATCTCGCTAGGTAAAGCGATACCTACAAAGCCGTTTTCTAAAGCAAAATTGATTTGTTGCGCACTTACAGGCGAACAACTTCCTGATATTACTAATAAAGGTTGTACTTTACCCGGATGTTTAAATTCTTTATTGGATTGAATTATTCCAGCATTTTTCCAAGCCAAGCCCAAAGCCATTTCAATGCCCGATGAACCTACACTAAATAATGTTTTGGTTTGACCTAACTTTAAAAATACTTCTCCAATATGTTGTAAATGATTTTGATTGATGGCATCAAAAAAGATGATTTTTTGATCGGATTTCGCCTTTAAATCTTCTAATATTACATTTTCACCCTGCTCAATTACAGATAAGTTGATTAAGCTAATACTTTGCTGAGTTTGTTTGGATAAATGGATGGTCAAATCGCTCTCGGTTGCTGGCGTTACGGGGTGCTTACTCATAGAAGGATGTCTATCTATTCTATAAATTTCTCCGTTTCCAGCAGTTCCCATACGGGCAAAAAGATGTCCAAAAGTTAAATATCTACTCAAGTGTGGTGCAGCAGGGGAGACCATCACTTGTTTTTGCTCAAATATTTCAGCTCCAATTTCTATAGCTTTACCAATACTGCCTACATGTGGCGATGAGTCGAAAGTGGAACACACTTTATAATGTACTTGAGCCGCATTTAAACTTTTTATGTTTTTAAATGCAGGTATCAGTTCGGTTTCCATTTCACTTGGCGACATAGATCTACTTTTTCCGGCTACACCTACAGCCTGCAAATCTGGAAATTGCTTTAAATCTTCTAAAGTAGGATTGCTAAGAAAAAGAATGGTTTTTACACCAGCCAAAGTCAAAAATTCCAAAGCATCAGTAGAGCCTGTAAAATCATCTCCATAATAAGCCAGTAATAATTCTTTTTCGTTTGGCATTACTTAGAAAATTTCTTTACCGATGCAGCAAATTCTGGATAGAGTTGTGCGGTTCTCTCTAACGATAAACCATCAACAGCACCTTTCCAGGCTTGTTGTATAGCGTTTACTCCGGCTTCGGCACCCATTGGATGTGCTAAAATTCCGCCACCGGCCATGTATAATAAATCTGTAGTTTGAGTTCTGCGGTAAGTTTCAAAGGCTTGACCTCCCCACTGGCCTGATGAAACTACTGGTAAAAGCTCATGACCAGCAACAAAAGGTTTTAAGCATGATTGGATAGACTTTACTACAGAATCGTCTGATTCCCAAAATTTATTTTGGATACCGTTTACATGTAATTGATCAATCCCGGCTAAACGCCATATTTTTTGATAAGCTGGAAACTCTATACCTAATAAAGGATGACGGTTTAACATTCCCCAGCCGTTTCTATGACCATGAATTACTAAATTCCCGTTATCACAAATCTTTTTTGCAGCACTAAAACCAACACTGTTGATACTAATCATGGCGCAAGAACCTTCTTCCTGCTCAATCAATTCATATTTTCTTTGCATTTCATCAATTTCATCGCTGATATTGCATGCGTACATTACTTTTTTACTCGTTTTTTGCTGATGGTCTCTAATTACTTTCATAATAGATTTTAACCGGTTATCAAAAAGTGAGTTGGCGGTAGATCCCATCAATTCATCATCTTTAATAAAATCTATTCCAGCTTCTACTAAAACCTTAACAATTGCGGCAGTTTCTTCTGGTGTCATCCCTACGCTAGGTTTTAGGATGGTTCCAATCATTGGGCGGCCTTCTACTTGGGTTGAGGCTTTAGATCCTTTAATTCCAAATCTTGGTCCGGCGAAATGATTTGCAAATGAATCTGGAACATCAAAATTCATTAATTTTAAACCTGTAAATTGGGTTATTTCGTACAAATTACCTTGTAAAGTACTGATAAGAATAGGTAAATTATACCCAAAATTTTCTATCGACCAGCTTACCCTAACATGAGCTTGTTGATATTTTTTACCCGGAATACTTCCTCCTGGAATAGAAGGTTCATCCTTTAATTCTAGCAACTCAATATTTTCTACCCGGGCAGCAAATCGCTTTTTCAATTCTTCTGTTTCTCCCGGAACAGCCACAAATGTCCCCGAAGATTGCTCGCCAGCTAAAACCGCAGCAGCTTTTTCTACTTTGTATGGGGTTTCAATTAAATAATCTGCGTAAATTCTTTCCATGTATTAAAATTCTAAATTAATTTTCTCGCCTACTAAGCTGTTTAAATAAACTTCTAAACAGGTATAGCCGCTAACCGTCTTTTTATTTCTATCACTGGCATCTTGTGGATTTAACCCATTTGCTATTTCCCAAGCGTCGTCCATGCCGTCTTGGTCATTATCTACTATGGTATTGTATGTTTTATATTCAGGATAGGCTTGATTTCCGAAAGCCAAAATTGGATTATCAATAATTCCTTTGGCTACGGCGTAATAAGGATTGTTTAATTGTTTTTCATCATTATGGCGATATTGTGGATTTGTTCCTTTACCACTTGCTGTTCCTGTACGAACTTCATTAACGATTCTACGATCAACGGTATCTCTTGGGAAAGCGCCTGCGCCAATTAAAACACTTTTATAGGCATTAGTAGCACTTTCAATTTTGAGCGTATGTGATGTTTTAAAAGGTTCGGGCATTACTAATAATGATTTCGAAACACCATTTTCTGTATAACCACTGGCATCTAAGCCTTTGTAGTTATCGCTATTTAAAGCACTGTTGGCTTTACCTTCCATATAATTGCCTTTCATGTACCATTTAGCAATTCGGGTATTACCCATGCTTTTGGCATAAGAAGATTGTGCGAAGTAAGAAGTTAAATTGTCCGGATAGGCAGGGCCTGGTTTGTAATAATTGTTAATCATATTGCATTGGTAAGTACCATCAATTTCTACATAGGCACCATAAGCAGAAGTTGCTTTACCCCAATTGTAATTTACGTTGTTTACATATTCATATTGTACATTAACATCGTTATGCTTAGTTCCATTAAATCTTGGTGTTCTGCTTATATTATGCGCCAATAAATTATGGTGATAGGTTGCAGTTTCGCCGCCCCATTGTGCGCCATAGCTACGAGCACCTTTTCCATGCCCCGATGAATATAAACCTTCGTGGATTATGCTCCACTGTACAGTAGATTTTTTATTGTCGTACATGGTCATGTTTTCTTCGCTCGACCAGCCAAAAGTACAATGGTCGATGATGAAGTTATTGGCGTTTTCTATGCCGATGGAACCTCCTTTAATAAATTTTCCTTCATCATCTAAACCAATTCTAAAACGTAAATGGCGAATGACTAAGTTTTCGCAACCGCCAAAATTTACTTTTCCACCACGGATACAAATACCATCTCCCGGAGCGGTTTGTCCGGCTATGGTAGTTCCTGCTGTCCGTTTACTTCTTAAATCTGTCACCAGATTAATAATTCCCGAAACTCTAAAAACGATGGTAGTAGGTTTGTCTAAATGTTGATTTAAAGCCCATCTTAAACTTCCTTTTGTTTCTCCTTTAGCATCATCTTCTAAATTAGTTACTACTACAACTTCGCCTCCACGTCCGCCAGTTGCAAACATTCCATAGCCTTCTGCTGTCGGAAATGCAGGGATTGTAATTTGAGCAAATAAGTTTGCGCTAAGGCAAACCAAAATTAAAAGGGACATTGAATTTTTGATTTTAATTCTGAGCATATCTTTTTTACTATTTCAATTTTATAATGATGTCTTTCCTTCTACTTTCTGGTATTACTTTTAGAATATTTACCTTCCCGTTTTTTAGTTCTGCTTCAACTACAGTTTGTTGCGGAGCATGAAGTTTAAAAAGAACATCAATATTTTTTGGCCAAGCTGGGAATAGCAATATTTTATCATCCACATCTTGTAAAAGCATTTCCTGTAAGCCAATCATTCCAGAGCCACCCCAATTATGATCAGGAGTCCAGTCAAAACCTGGGCCCCAAAAAGCCGAAAATCTTCTGTCTGCATCTTTTAGTTTGGCAAAAGTATATTTCATGGCTTCCTGGGTTAAACCTAAACGAGCTGCCCAGATATTATCCTGTTTCCAGCCTTTGCTTTCTCTAAATTTTAATGCATCGGTATCGTTTAAATAAGTATTAATGGCTGTATCTAATCCAGATTTTTCTAAACCATATATTTTCCATGGGAAAACTGGATAGAGTTGTGGCGTTTCCGTATTATTGATTCTTTGCCAAGTAAGGGCAGGGGATATGGTGGTTTTTCCATCAAAAGAACGGAAATTAATATCTGGAATGCGTGAGAGCATTTCTTGCCAATGTTGCTTTTCTTTTATATCTAATAAGTCATCTGGCAAAGCCAAAAAGTTATTTAAAACCGTTTTTAAACCCGCAATGGTTGAGGTAGCATTATAAGCCATTTTATAGGTTTCGGCAGCAGATCCAGGGAATAAAACCAATTTTCCGTTTGCGTCTAAAGTTTTTGCACCTCTTTGTTTGGCTAAATATTGATAGTGCTCATCAAAAAAAGTTAAGCTACTTTTAATCAAAGGAAGGTATTCTTTAATATCGATGTTTTGATAATTCCTCGCATCCAAAATCATCTGGCAAAATTCTAAAACAGTGTCCCATTCATACTCTAGCCAGGCATTGTATTCCATGCCTTTATCGTAACCTTCTGGGCGTTTCCACCCATATTCGGCAGGATTAGGCAAACCAAAGTTTTCTATTTGTTCGGTAAAACTTGCGCCCCCATGGTTCCAATAGAATTTGGTGCGTAGTTCGGTGTTTTTTAAGATGCTATTATAAAAATCGAATTGTGGATTCATCAAATCGGCATCGCCAGATTTTAGTAATGGCCAATAAACCAAACGTTGGTTTTGTGCGGTATGCGTTCCACCGCCCCAATTCCTAAAATCGGGAGTGAAATTATAAATGGAATCTGTAAAAACAGGATCAACTGTAAATAAGCCTCCATTAAATTTAGTAGGATAAGCGCCATAAGCATTGCAGCCTAATATATAGCGGAATAAGTTGTAATTCTTGCCAACTTGCCAAGCGGTTTCATTAGCAGATTTTGCGATTTCTATAAAACTCTTATTCCAAAAATTATCCCACCAGGTTAAAGTTTTTTTATAATCAGCTTTCGCTGATTTGGAAGCGTTAATTACAAGTTCATTAGCTTTAGCTTTTAAAATATCCCCACTTTTATGCTGATTGGTGTATAAACCAATCAATATTTCTTGGTTCTTACTCGCTTTGCTACTTTTTAAACGATAAGCCTGAAAATCTGTATTGATATATTTTCCATCAGAAACACCATTAGCAATTAAATTTTTTCCGTACAACACGCCACCAAAAATTCTTTGGCTAAGTGGATTAAATAGACTGTCTTTGATATCTTCTAATCCCTGTTGTTTAACCACTGCATCAAAAACAGTTTTTTGTTTGTTTTGATGAAAAAACAGCAGGCTATTATTTTGAAAAATAACCTCGTCCTTAAAAGTTTTTACATCACCCTGCGGTGCCCATTTCCAAGAATTTTGATTGTTTTCTTTCTTTTGAATTTGGCGGTCGGCAAACCTCCAAGTTTCAAAAGCAACTTGCATTTCGGTAGCTTTAGAATGTTGAATTTCTACATGTATAACAGGTTTAAAAACATCAACCCAAATCTTAATGTTACTTTTCATTCCCAGCTGCTCGCCAGAAATGGTACAATTACCTTGTTTAAGATTTAAAGTTTGATAGAAATTATTTTTCAGATTATTTTTTGGGAAATGAATGCGAACTCTACCAGTTTTTAAAAGCGTATTGTTTTCATCAAAGCTGCCACTTCTGGAAATATAAAACAACAAATCACCATTTTCTACCCAAACATTCAGGCCAATATCTCCACCACCTAAAGGCATAGATTCTGATGAATTTTTACTTTGGCTGGTCCAAACCTCATCATATTTTGAAATTTCAAAATCTTGAGCTTTTAGCTGCGTAAATAGCAAAATAAAAAGTAAAGTCGCTATAAATTTATTTTTCAAAATTATCTGTTCTAAATGAGGAAATTGCTAAACCATCGGTGCTAAATAAATCGCCAACTACAAAATCGCTAAAAGCATAGCGAACAGCAATTGGTTCTTTAACTTCAGGAGAAGATAGTAATATAATATCTCTAGAAATTTTCGCTTTCGCAGGATGAAAAATTTGGTCTTTTCCAGCAATTTCAAAATTCACCATTTCTTTGCTGTAAGAAGTTAAACCCATTTTTGCATTTTTAAATTTTATGGTTACTGTACTTCCTTCAACAGTAATGGCATCATAAGTTGGCGCTTCGTAAGCAATTCCCTTAATGCCATAAGTTTTTCCAAGTGCCATAAAAGCCAATCGTTCTCCGCATTCTTTTTTATGCATTGGGTGAATGCTGGTTTTTTCGCCAAGATCTATCAAACTTACCATCCCTGAATTTGGGATTTTATCTAAAGCTTTACGTTGCGCATCTCTTAAATAAGCCGAATTGTATTTCCCACCCGAGTTGTGTGGCGGTAAAATCCGATAATCAAAGGGAGCAATTTGTACATAATAAAAAGGAAAATCGCCTTGTTGCCATTTGGTTCTCCATTCTTTAACCATTGCTGGGAATAAGGTTTCATACTGGTCGGGTCTATCGTAATTAGATTCTCCCTGATAAAAAAGTGCGCCTTTAATCCCATAACCAATAATAGGATGCAACATACCATTATATAATGCAGTTGCGCTACGGTTATTTACCGTTGCAGAATCGGCTACTTTAGGCAATTCAATTCCGTTAAATTCTTTCAAATCTTTTCGGCTCATCCAAGCTTCTACGTTTGAACCTCCGTAATTTACATTGATTAAGCCAATTGGTACATTTAAGGATTCTTGTACTAAGTTTCCGAAAAAATAACCAGCAGCACTAAAATTAGCCACGCTTTCTGGTTCGGCACTCTTCCAAGATGAAGGCTTGCTATTCTCTTTTTCGTTAAATTCTCTCGCTCTAGGTATAACATATAACCTAATGTTCGGATTTTTTGAGCGTAATATCGCTTCGTTAGCACCTAAAACGGGCTGCGAAGGCATACCTTTTAAGGTCATTTCCATATTAGATTGGCCACCTAAAATCCAAACTTCACCAATTAGAATGTTTGATATAGTAAGACTTTTTTTGTCTTTAATGGTGATTTCATAAGGACCACCAGCTTTTGGAGTATTTACATAAACTTTAAATTTACCATTTTCATCAGCCTTAGTGTTATAGTTTTGCTTATTCCAAGAGGTTAATACACTTACATTTTCACCCGGTTTAGTCCAGCCCCAAATAGGAACTTTTGCCTCTTGCTGTAGAACCAAATTATTAGTAAAAATAGATGCCATCTTCACTTGAGCAATGCTTTGAGCAGCAATAAATAGAAACAAAATGTTAAAAAAAACGAAAGCTTTAAATGTTTTTTTATTGGTCATCAATATTGAGGTTTAAATTACGTCCTTAATTAAAATCCGTTTATTTAGAAGAATAGAGTTTAATTAAGTTTTTTTATGGTTATACAAATATTGTAAAAATTTTATATTTGAATATAGTTTTCATAGATAAATTTTTATATTTGAAAATCGAGAACGAAAGAACGCTTAAGTTCTAACCAAATTTAAGCAATAAACCTATAATTATAATGATAAAGCTAAGACACCTAAAATGCCTTTTCTTCACCACAATTATTGCCCTCTCTACTTTTTATAGTTATGCCGAAGCTGTTGATGTAGAAGAATCAAACCGCGTTTTTATTAATGTGCCTCCATCTGCAAGTGCCAGAGTTTTATTTGGTGTAAAAAAACTATCCCATGTATTAAAAGCCAATCAATACGAATTGGCTTTAATGGCTAAGCAAAAAACAACAATAGAAATTTCCATAGCGAGTGAATTTGATTCTAAACTTCCAAAAGAAGGATATCGCATCCAAAGAACGGGTAATAAGATTAGCTTAAGTGGTCATGATGATTCGGGTTTGCTTTATGCTTTTATGGACTTAGCCGATAAAATTTCGGCACAAGGTAAAATACCGCAACAACTTAATTTGAGCGACCATCCGGAAATGGTGCTGAGAGGCACCTGTATTGGCGTTCAAAAACCGACCTTATTGCCCGGAAGAGGGACTTATGAATATCCATACACCCCCGAACTTTTTCCTTGGCTATATGATAAAGATTTATGGATAAAGTATTTAGATATGATGGTGGATAACCGTTATAATTCTTTGTATTTATGGAACGGACATCCATTTTCATCCTTGGTAAAATTAAAAGAATATCCAGAAGCTTTGGAAGTGGATGAAATTACTTTCAAAAGAAATGAGGAAATGTTCGCTTTCATTACTCAAGAAGCAGATAAGAGAGGGATTTGGGTGATTCAAATGTTTTATAATATCATTATTCCAAAACCATTTGCAGACAAAAGAGGATTGGCAACACAAGACAGAAACCGTCCTATTGTTCCAGTAATTGCAGATTATTCTAGGAAATCAATCGCTGCTTTTGTGGCAAAATATCCTAATGTAGGTTTATTAGTCACTTTAGGCGAAGCAATGGAAGGAGTAGGACAAATGGATATTGATTGGTTTACACAAACCATTCTGCCAGGAGTTAAAGACGGTTTGAAGGAATTAGGAACTACAGAAGAACCACCAGTAGTTTTAAGGGCACACGATACCGATGCACCTGCCGTAATGAAGGCAGCTTTACCAATTTATAAGAATTTATACACCATGGCAAAATATAATGGTGAGGCTTTAACTACTTATACTCCAAGAGGAAAATGGGCCGATTTACACAGAACATTGAGTAGAATTGGAACTGTACAGATAGAAAATGTCCATATTTTGGCAAATCTTGAGCCTTTCAGATACAGCTCACCAGATTTCATCCAAAAATCGGTACAAGCCATGCATTCGGTTTATGAAGCGAACGGTTTACACTTATATCCGCAAGCTTCTTATTGGGATTGGCCATACACTGCCGATAAAGCCGATAAAAGATTATTACAAGTGGATAGAGATTGGATGTGGTATAAAGCTTGGGCAAGGTATGCTTGGAAAGCAGATAGACCAAAATCCGATGAAGAAATTTATTGGAGCAAATTGTTGAGCCAAGAGTATGGAACCAATATAAAAGCTTCCGAAAGTATTTTAAAAGCTTACGAAGAAACCGGTGAGATTTCTCCAAAATTATTAAGAAGAGTAGGGATCACCGATGGAAACCGACAAACTTTAACCTTAGGAATGTTGATGACTCAACTCATTAATCCTTTCCGTTATGGTTTATTTACTTTGATGTACGAATCTGAAGCGCCAGAGGGTGAAATGATTATTGATTATGCAAAAAAGGAATTCAATAAGGAAGCACATATTGGCGAGACACCCATTCAAGTAGCTAATGAAGTTGAAAAACATGGCGAGATAGCTGTAAAAGCAATCAATCTTGCCGCTGATGGTGTAACTCAAAATAAGGAAGAGTTCAACCGTTTAAAGAATGATATCTACTGTTACGATGCCATGGCGAGGTTTTATGCCAATAAAACTAGGGCAGCCGTACAAGTATTAAAATTTAAATACACAGATGATATTGCTGACTTAGAAAGAGCAGTGCCTTTATTGGAAAAAAGTGTAAAAGATTGGGTTGAATTGACTCAATTAACAAAAAACACCTATTTGTATGCAAATAGTATGCAAACCAAGCAACGTAAAATACCGATGCGTGGAGTTGATGCTACCTTTATCCATTGGGAGGAAATGCTTCCTGTTTATCAGAAAGAGTTAGCTGATTTTAAAAATCATATTGATTCCTTAAAGAAAACCAGTAAAGGTGGCGTGGTTACAGTAAACGCTTTCCAAAATGCAAGTGTGAAGTTTAATACTAAAAACTTATCTTTTTACAAATTAGAAGAAGGAAGTAAAATAGGCGTAGAAGAAACTACTGAGATTACCCAATTAGCACCCGAGCTTAAAGGTTTAAATGCAATTAAGTTTGTTAAATCTGACCAGATTATGAAAGGAACATCGGTATCTTTCGAAAATTCAAAACCTGTAAAAGTGTTAGTTGCTTATTTTAAAGATACGCAAACCGGTGATTTAGCTCCGCCGATTTTAGAAACAGATGCGAGCGCTAATGATTTTGGCCAGGCCGAAATTAAAATTGCAAATGCCATCAAAACCAATGATGGCCGATTATTAAATGTACATAGCTATACTTTCCCGGCTGGTAAAAACACTTTAAGTTTGGGTAAAGGAGCAGTTTTAGTCTTAGGTTTTATCAATGATGATGAACCATTAAGAATCCATAATGCAGGTTTTGATGGAACTGGAAAAGATATTGATTGGTTATTTGAATAAGATATGATGCGCAAAATTATATTAGTTGTTTTCTTTGCAGGACTGTTTGCAGAACAAACAACAGCTCAAGAGAAAAGAGTAGTATTAAAGCCAGAAATCATGAAAGAGGAAGTGAATTATTTCAACTCCTTAGATTCTGAAGATGTGAAAAATGCCATCTCAAACGAAAAAACTTACGAGTTTCTTTCCAAACAGATTCCGCTTTTTAACTGCCCCGATTCGGCTATCCAAAAAATATATTACTATCGCTGGTGGACTTTAAGAAAGCATTTGAAAGATACGCCAGACGGATTTGTTTTTACTGAGTTTTTAACCCCAATGAAACATGGCGGAAAATACAACGCCATTAGTAGTGGGGTGGGTTTGCAATTAAACGAAGCCCGATGGTTTTACAATGATGAAATTGCTAAGCA
This sequence comes from Pedobacter alpinus, assembly GCF_042684645.1. Lineage (NCBI taxonomy): Bacteria > Pseudomonadati > Bacteroidota > Sphingobacteriia > Sphingobacteriales > Sphingobacteriaceae > Pedobacter > Pedobacter alpinus. Next base: position 14,373 of record NZ_JBHULV010000021.1, on the reverse strand, counting down.
ATACGCCAATTTTTGGTTAAACGTAGATGCCAGAGAAAAAAGTCCGCATTTGCACAATTTTAGTAACTGGTTTGCATGGACCATGTTAGATATTTATAAAGTTGACCATGATTTAGATTTTGTAAAAAGAAATATCCAAGCTTTAAACCTCGATTATCAGAAATGGGAGAAAGACCGCCAATTAAAAGATGGTTCTTTTTGGCAGTATGATGTGAAAGACGCCATGGAAGAATCCATAAGCGGAGGAAGAAGAGAAAAAAATGTGCGACCGACCATTAACAGCTATATGTATGGCAGTGCAAAAGCTATGTCAATTATGGCCAATTTAGCCGGTTTAGATAGTTTGGAAACAAAATATCAGCAAAAAGCACAGTTATTGAAAAGTATTGTAGAAAACAGGTTGTGGAACGAGAAATCTGAGTTTTTTGAAGTGGAAAAAGAAAAAGGAGGTTTGGCAAATGTTCGCGAAGCTATAGGTTTTATTCCTTGGTATTTCAACCTTCCGGCAGATATTCCAAAATATGAAAATGCTTGGCATCAACTGACAGATACAGCAGGTTTTTGTGCGCCTTGGGGCTTAACTACGGCAGAAAAAAGACATCCGGAATTTAGAACTCATGGAAGCGGACATGGTTGCGAATGGGATGGAGCGGTTTGGCCTTATGCCACTTCGCAAACTTTAAGGGCATTGTCTAATCTTATCAATAATTATCAAAATCATGATGATATGAGCAATAAGGTTTTCTACAAAGAATTCCATAAATATGCCATGTCTCATGTGATTGACGGAGATAGAACCTACATTGGAGAATATCAAGACGAGAAAACAGGGAGATGGTTAAAGGGAGATATTCCACGTAGCCGTTTTTACAATCATTCTAATTATATTGATTTAGTGATTAGCGATTTAGTCGGTTTAAAGCCACAAATAAATAATTCATTAATTATTCAGCCATTAATTCCCCAAAATCAGTGGGATTGGTTTTGCTTAGATGGTGTAAAATATCACGGAAAATCTTTAACCATTATTTGGGATAAAACAGGAAAAAAATACGGAAAAGGAAAAGGCTTTTTAGTTTTCGAAGACGGAAAACGAATTTATAAATCCAGAAAATTAAAAAGTATCAAAACATCAATATAAAAAATGGAGCAGCGTACAAGAAATTTCAGAAACATAGGTTTAAGCTTATGTTTCTTTTTAGTGTTTTGCCTTTCGGCGAAAGCACAAAAATATTTTAATGTAATGGATTATGGTGCAAAAAATGATAGCACAGCCATTGCCACCAAAGCTATTGAAAAGGCCATTAGTGCAGCCGTAAAAGTAGGTGGCGGAACCATTTATTTTGGTCCGGGTAAATATTTAACAGGTCCCATTCATTTAAAAAATAACATTACCATTTTAATTGATGCTGGTGCAGAGTTGCATTTTAGCGATAATTTTGATGATTATTTACCGATGGTTCCTAGTCGATGGGAAGGTACTACAGTCAATAATTTTTCTCCATTATTTTACGCTTACAAAGCAGAAAACATTGCGATTACTGGACGTGGGTTAATTAACGGTCATGGGAAAAAGTGGTGGGCAGCTTCAGAAAATTTCGCCAATGTAAAGCCACAAAAATACATGGATATTTTCCATGCCAATAACAAAAATGTAATCGCTCCCGATTTGAAAGGCTGGATTGAAAGAGGCTTTTTGCGACCGCCATTTATCCAAACCATGTTCTGTAAAAATGTATTGATTCAGGGCATCACCATCATTAACTCTCCTTTTTGGACAGTTAATCCTCAGTTCTGTGAAAATGTAAGCATTCAAGGGGTAACAATAGAAAATCCACCTTCACCCAATACTGATGGAATTAATCCAGAATCTTGTAAATATGTGCATATTTCAGATTGCCATATCAGCGTAGGCGATGATTGTATCACCATTAAATCGGGTAAAGACCGCGACGGTAGAAAATGGAATGCTCCGGCAGAAAATTATACCATTACCAATACCACCATGCTTTCTGGGCATGGAGGCGTAGTTATTGGGAGCGAAATGTCTGGTGGAGTAAAGAAAATTGTCATCTCTAATTGTGTTTTTGATGGTACAGATCGTGGAATTAGAATAAAAACTGCCCGTGGAAGAGGTGGAGTTGTAGAAGATATTAGGGTGAGCAATATCATTATGAAAAATATTAAACAGGAAGCCATTGTACTGAATATGCAATATGCTAAAACGGAAGTAGAACCTGTTTCTGAGCGTACACCAATTTTCCGCAACATCCATTTCAGTAATATTACGGGAGTAGATATTAACGTTGCAGGTAAAATTATAGGAATTGGAGAACTACCGGTTGACCAAATCACTTTTAACGATATTCAATTAGATGCCAAAGAAGGTTTCAGTATTTTAAACGCAAAAAATATCGAATTTCATCAGGTAACTATCAACACCACCATTGGTAGTAGTTTAAAGACTGAAAATGTTAATCGCTTAGAAATTAATGGTTTTAAAACCAATTCCCCTTTGCCAAACAGCTCGGTTATCAGCTTAAAAAACACTTCAGATGTTTTTATACATAATAGTTGGCCAAAAGCAGGTTCGCTAAGTTTTGTAAACATTACAGGAAGCCAATCATCAAATTTCACCATAAAAAATAACAATTTTAAAGATTTAAAAACACCAGTACAACAAGGTATCGAGGTAAAAGAGAGAATAGTTTTTGATTAGTTTCACGAAATAGTCATGCTGAGCGAATCGCCATGATATGCGAATTGTCATGCTTTGCGAATTGTCATGCTATGCGAATTGTCATGCTGAGCGGAGTCGAAGCACCACAAGCAGAGCCACTTAAGTATGGAGATCTTTCGCTCCTCAAGTTAACAAAGCGAAATGCAACCTAAAACTTACCACTTACAACCTAAAACTCAAATCATGAAAACAATCGTCCTCTCTATATTTCTTCTTCTAAGCTTTTTCAGCATAAGCGCCCAAAATAAACTTTGGTACAAGCAAGAAGCAAAAGCATGGACAGACGCATTGCCTTTGGGAAATGGGAGGTTTGGGGCAATGATTTATGGAGGAGTTGAAATGGATCATATCCAGTTTAACGAAGAAACTTTATGGACAGGTAAGCCAAGAGATTACGCACATCCCGGAGCGGCGAATTATTTGGCGCAAATTCGTCAACTATTAAAAGAAGGCAAACAAAAAGAGGCGGAAGCAATTGGGATGAAACATTTCATGGGTTTAAAAGACCATGATGAAATGGAATACGAAAAGTTAAGGGCAGCATGGTTAAAAAAGGTACGTGAAAATGTTGCTCTGTCTAAACCCGATTTAGAAATCAAAACTTGGAAAGCCATGAGTTTACCCGCCAATAACGGATGGGAAACAGAAGGTTTAGAAGGAGTGGACGGAGCCGTTTGGTTTCGTAGCACATTTAACGTTCCAGCATCTTGGAAAGGGAAAAAGCTCTATGTAGATTTAGGTAAAATTAGGGATGAGGACTATACCTACATCAACGGAAAATTTATTGGTAATGATGAAGGCATCAGCAAAAAAAGACATTACGAAATTCCCGCAGATTTAGTAAAGATTGGCGAAAACAGCATTGCCATCCAAGTCATTAATTATTTTGACAAAGGTGGTTTTGCAGGAACCAAAGGAACTGACAGGATATTTGTTGTTTATCCGGAAGGAACAGCAGCCGAAAATGGAATTGGCATTGCCCCCGTTTGGAAATATAAAATTCAGGATGAAGAGCCACCATCTTATCCACAATATCAAGCCAGCTATCAGCCTTTCGGCGATTTATTCTTAGAATTTGCGAAAGGTAAATCAGAAATTAGTAATTATCAAAGAGACTTAGATATTTCAAAAGCAATAGCTTCGGTTTCTTATCAACAAGATGGTATTCAATTTCAAAGAAAATATTTAGTCAGCGCACCAGACCAAACCTTGGCTATTGAACTTACTGCCGATAAAAAGCAAAGCATTTCTTTCAAAGCCATTTTGGGCAGTAACCACAAAGCACAGCAATTTACACAAATTGATGCGCAGACTTTAGCTTTAAAAGTTAAGGTAAAAGATGGCGCTTTATTTGGCATTTGTCAGTTGTATATTGTTGCCCCAAAAGGAGAAATCATTGTTCATGCACATGATATTGAAGTAAAAGGAGCAAACAGCGCCACTATTTATTTGGTAGGTGCCAGCAATTTCAAAAATTATCAGGATGTTTCTGGTCTGCCGATGGAAATTACCAAAGCTCAACTGGAAAAGCTGAAAGGAAAATCATTTAAATCGGTAGAGAAAGCGCACATTAAAGATTATCAAAAATACTTCAATCGTTTTGAGGTGAATTTTGGAGAAAATACGCAGGCGAACGTCCCTACAGATGAAAGAATTTTAAATTATACGCACCAAAAAAATCCTGCTTTACTGGCTTTATACATGCAGTACGGTAGGTATTTACTGATTTCCTCATCTCGTCCGGGTACACAAGCAGCTAATTTGCAAGGCATTTGGAATAATTTATTAACGCCACCTTGGGGAAGCAAATACACCACTAATATCAATTTACAGATGAATTATTGGTCGGCAGAAAGCTTGAATTTGAGTGAGCTGACAGCGCCATTTTTCTCTTTGATAAAAGATTTATCGGTAAGCGGAGCGAGAACCGCAAAAGCCCATTATAACGCACCGGGTTGGGTAGAACATCACAATACAGATATTTGGAGAGCAACCGCACCTATCAATAATTCCAATCATGGTATTTGGCAAGGTGGTTCTGGTTGGTTGGTGCAGCATTTATGGGAACATTATTTATACACCAAGGACGAGAATTTCTTGAAAGAAACCGCTTATCCATTAATGAAAAGTGCCGCTCAATTTTATCAATACAATTTGGTAAAGGATGAAAAAACGGGTTGGTTAATCAGTACGCCATCAAATTCTCCGGAAAATGGTGGTTTGGTTGCAGGTCCCACCATGGATCATCAAATTATCAGAAGTTTATTTGAAAGATGTGTAGCCGCCTCAAAAATTTTAAACCAAGATTTGGCTTTCGCCGATAGTTTAGTCACCATGTCCAAGCAAATTGCGCCTAATCAAATTGGGAAATACGGACAATTACAAGAATGGCTTCAAGATATAGACGACACTACGAACACCCACCGTCATGTTTCGCATTTATGGGGTGTTTATCCAGGTAACGACATCAATTACATCAAAAATCCTGAGGTGATGGAAGCTTCTAAACAGTCGCTTTTATACCGTGGTGATGATGGAACAGGCTGGAGCCTTGCTTGGAAAGTGAATTTATGGGCAAGGTACAAAGACGGCGACCATGCCTTAATGATGATGGATAAATTATTGAGTCCGGCAGAAGGAGGAGATGGAAGTGAAAGAGGTGGCGTTTACCGCAATCTATTTGATGCCCATCCGCCTTTCCAAATTGATGGAAATTTTGGTGGTGCTGCCGGTTTAGCCGAAATGCTGTTGCAAAGCCATAACGGAACTTTAGATATTTTAACCGCCTTGCCATCAGGATTGCCTAATGGAGAAATTAAAGGTTTAAAAGCCCGTGGAGCTTATACTGTAGCTATTAAATGGAGTGATGGAATGTTGGAACAACTGGAAATAAAACCTCAATATGCTGGAAATTGTACCGTCAATTATCAAGGAAAAACCATCAGTTTTTTAGCAAAAGCAGGAAAAACCTATCAGTTCAATCAGCAATTAGAAAATAAATAGGATGAAGTTAAAAGGTCTTTTTCTGATAATGTTTATTTTGTGTTTTACTGCTGGTTTTACTCAAGTAAGGCAAGATATTTTGCTGAACAACGATTGGTACACGGCTTTAGACGAACAAAATGCGAAAGGACAAGGTATGTTCAAATCCGCAGCTTTTAAAGATCAAGATTGGAAAAAAGTAAACGTTCCGCACAATTGGGATAATTATGGTGGCTACCGCCGATTGATGCATGGAAATTTACATGGCAATGCTTGGTATCGAAAAAAGTTTACTGTAAAAGCTTCCGCTGATAAAAAGTTGTTTCTCTTTTTTGAAGGTGTAAGTTCTTATGCCACCGTTTGGCTCAATGGAAAGCAAATTGGTGAGCATGCAGGAGGGAGAACCACTTTTACATTAGATGCCAGCGATGCCATTTACAGAGATGGCAAAGAAAATACTTTAACAGTTTATGCCGAGCATCCAGCTGAAATTAGGGATTTACCTTGGGTTTGTGGTGGCTGTTCGGATGAGCGTGGTTTCTCAGAAGGTTCGCAGCCTTTAGGAATCTTCCGTCCGGTTCATTTATTGGTCACCAATGAGGTAAAGATTGTTCCGTTTGGTGTTCATGCTTGGAATGATACAACCGTAACGGCTCAAAATAGCACTATCCATTTGCAAACCGAGGTAAAAAATTATCAGAAAAAATCAGCTAAAATTACTGTTCAAAATCAAATCATAAACAAATTTGGAGAGATTTTACAAAAGGTAGAATCTAAGCTTTCGCTTAAAGCCGATGAAAGTATCATCGCAAAGCAAGCTTTCAATCATTTAAAAAATGTAGAATTATGGTCTTTAGAGAATCCTTATCTCTATAAAATTGTCACTACCATCAAATCCGGTAGAAAAATCATAGATACCGATACCACCAATTATGGTATTAGATGGGTTAGCTGGCCTAAATCGGCGAAAGCCAAAGACCAAAGATTTTATTTAAATGGCAAGCCCGTTTTTATTAATGGAATTGCAGAATACGAACACGCCATCGGTTACAGCCATGCTTTTACGCCACAGGAAATTCAATCAAGAGTGGATTTGATGCAGCAAGCTGGTTTCAATGCTTTCCGCGATGCACATCAGCCGCATAATTTATTGTACGGCAATTTGATGGAAGAAAAAGGGATTTTATGGTGGACGCAATTTTCTGCCCATGTTTGGTTTGATAATCCGAAATTCAAAGAGAATTTCAAAATTTTGTTGAAAGATTGGGTAAGGGAACGGTGGAATAACCCCGCAGTGGTGATGTGGGGCTTACAAAATGAAAGTCGAATCCCAAAAGAATTTGCCGAGGAGTGCACCCAAATCATCAGAGAAATGGACCCGACCAGTTCTTCACAACGTTTGGTAACAACCTGTAATGGGGGTGAAGGAACCGATTGGGATGTGCCGCAAAATTGGACAGGTACTTATGGTGGAAATCCTGCAACTTATGGCGAAGATTTAAAAAGGCAGGTTTTAGTAGGTGAATATGGTGCTTGGCGAACTTTAGATTTGCATACCGAAGGTGCTTTAGACCAGAATGGTGTTTACAGCGAAGATCGTATGGCACAACTGATGGAGCAAAAAGTGCGTTTGGCCGATTCGGTGAAAAATGAAATTAGCGGACATTATTTCTGGTTGTACAATTCTCACGATAATCCTGGAAGGGTACAAGGCGGAGATGGCTATCGCGAAATGGATGCCATTGGACCAGTAAATTATAAAGGATTGTTTACTTCTTGGGGAGAACCAGCGGACGTTTATTACATGTTTAAATCCAACTATGCACCCAAAACAGAACCAATGGTTTATATAGTTTCGCATACTTGGCCAAACCGATGGTTAACACCGGGATTGAAAGACGGCATCACCGTTTATTCCAATTGTGATGAAGTGGAATTGTTTAATGATGTGGATGAAGCTTCTTTAGGAAAGCGTAAGCGTGGAAAAACAGGTACGCATTTCACATGGGATAAAGCAAATATCCAATATAATGTGCTTTATGCAATCGGTTATGTGGATGGAAAAGCGATGGTGCGTGATACCGTTGTACTCAATCGTCTGCCAAAATCGCCAAATTTCTTGAAACTGAGCAAAGATGAAGGCTTGCTGAAAGCGCAAAATAACTACAATTATTTATATCGGGTAAATTGTGGCGGTGGTGACTACACAGATAGTTATAACCAAGTTTGGAGTGCTGATATTAACAAAAAAGATGAGCAAAGCTGGGGCTCAACGTCATGGACGGCGAATTACAAAGATATGCCAGCTTATTTTGCTAGCCAGCGAAGAACATTTGACCCGATAAAAAACACCAAAGATTGGCCTTTGTTTCAGCAATTTAGATATGGAAGAGACGAATTGAAATACGAATTTCCAGTTGAAAACGGTGAATATTTGGTAGAACTTTATTTTACTGAGCCTTGGATTGGTGGAGGTGATTTGAACGACCACAGCGGAGAAAGATTGATGAATATTGCAGTGAATGATAGCATTTATATTCACAATTTAGATGTTTGGGCAGCAGGTGGACATGATGCCGCTTTCCAAAAAAGCATCAAGGTGAAAGTGGATAACGGATTGTTAAAAATTCATTTTCCACAATCAACCGTAGGGCAATCCATCATTTCAGCTATTGCTGTTGCCAGTTTAAACAAAAATGTAAAACCTGCTCCGGCTTCAAAAGCTTTGGTGCAAAAATCTGCTACATTTAAAGTTAAAGATTGGTTAGACATTGGAGATAAAGTTTACATTGATAAAAACATCAGCTTTAGCGAGCTTCCTCCAAAACTTTTTAACGGGACTTTAATAAGTACTCATTACGCTAAATCGTTAAAATCCTTTACTTTAAATGAAGGAGCAGATGTTTATTTGGCAGTTCCAGTAAAAGAAAAGTATTCGTTTTTGAAAGATTTTGAAGATACCAAAACCACTTTGCAAACTGATGAAGAGGGTGGGAAAACCTATCAGATTTACAGAAAAAGGTACGTTAGCGCCCAAGAGGTCAATTTAAATGGAGCTGGTAATTACTTGGTGATGGCAACGCCAATTTCTAAATTAGAGCCAGCTTTTGATTTAAAGCCGTCTCAGGATTACAAGCCAGAAGTTGCAAAATATGATAGTAGTCTAAAATTGGAAGTCCTTTATAAATATGAAAGTTTGACTTTCCAATCGCCGGATAATGGTGCTATTAATTGGACATTTGATACTGGTGTTGCCGATGTTTATTCACTAACTTTAAGGTATGCGAATCAGACCTCTACAGATTTAAAAGTGAAATTGGAGTTATTTGCCATCGATGGAACTTTGATGAAAACTGAGCTGGCAAATTTTTCTCCATCTATAGCAGGAAAATGGAGTTATTTTACCACCACAACTGGCAGTATGATTAACGCAGGGACATACATTTTAAAAATTTCTGCCGTGGATGCAGAACAATTAAGTATTTCGAAATTAACAGTTCAATAAAAATAAATAAATGATGTTTAGTCTAAAAGGAAAGTCGGCGGTGATAACGGGAGGAGGGAGTGGAATTGGAAAAGCCATATCGCTGTTGTTTGCAAAACAGGGTGCAGATGTTCATATTATAGAATTGAATAAAGCTTCCGCTGATGAAACCGTTGCCGAAATTAAAGCGTTTGGAAATGCTTTTGCCTATTCATGCGATGTTGCAATTCAGCAGCAGGTAAAAGATGTTTTTCAAAGCATCGGTAAAGTAGATATTTTGGTTAATAATGCTGGAATTGCACATATTGGAAAAGCTGACACTACGGAAGAAGCTGATTTTGATAAAGTTTACCAAGTAAATGTTAAAGGAGCATACAACTGTTTTAATGCCGTTTTACCACTGATGAAAAAACAAGGTGGCGGAGCAATTTTAAGTACCGCATCAATTGCATCTGTGGTGGGAATTGCAGATAGATTTGCTTATTCTATGAGTAAAGGCGCAATATTTTCTATGAGTATGTCTGTTGCGAGAGATTATATGGCGGATAATATTAGGAGTAACAGTATTTCGCCAGCCAGAATTCATACTCCATTTGTTGATGGATTTATCGCCAAGAACTATCCAGATAATCAGGAAGAAATTTTCGAAAAACTTTCTAAAAGTCAGCCTATTGGTAGAATGGGAAAACCAGAGGAAGTTGCCGCATTAGCACTTTATCTTTGTTCTGATGAAGCAGGATTTATTACCGGTTGTGACTATCCAATAGATGGTGGATTTATAAAATTGAACAATTAGGAATTATCAAAAGTAAGAATCAAGACACAATATATAAGACGTTCGACTTCGGTCTGCAGACCACCGATTTTGAGCAATCAAAAAAATAAAAAGAAAACAAAACATGAAACTAATAAGATACGGGAACATTGGTGAAGAAAAACCAGGAATTTTAATCGACGAAAAGCGTTTTGACACTTCACCATTTGTTAAAGATTACAACGAAGAATTTTTCGAAACCAATGGTTTGGAGAAGCTAGAAGCAATTGTAAAAGAAAATACACTTTCTCCAGTTGCAGAGTCTGAGCGTTGGGGAAGTCCAGTTGCTCGCCCCTCAAAAATACTTTGTATTGGTTTAAATTATAGAGCCCATGCAGAAGAAACTGGAGCTGCAATCCCATCAGAACCAGTAATTTTTATGAAATCTACCACTTCTTTAGCAGGTCCTTTTGATGATGTAATTATCCCAAAAAACTCCGAAAAAACAGACTGGGAAGTGGAACTAGCCATTGTAATTGGTAAGTACACTTCTTATGTAGATGAAAAAGATGCCATGGACTATGTTGCAGGTTATGTTTTGCATAATGATGTCTCTGAAAGAGCTTTCCAATTAGAAAGAAATGGCACTTGGGACAAAGGGAAAGGTTGTAATACATTTGCACCGTTAGGTCCATTTATGGCTAGCAAGGATGAAATTACAGACCCGCACAGCTTAAAGCTTTGGTTAAAATTAAATGGCAAAATAGTACAAGATAGCAGCACCGCAGATTTTATTTTTAACGTACCATTCATGATTTCCTATGTAAGCCAGTTTATGGCCTTATTACCGGGAGATGTTATTTCTACAGGAACACCACAAGGAGTTGGAATGGGAATAAAACCTCTTCCGGTTTATCTCAAAGCTGGTGATGTGATGGAATTAGGAATCGACGGATTGGGAAGCTCTAAACAAAAAGCAGTAGCTTATCAAAAGCATTAAAATCAAAACTTCATGTCTAAAATAAGTGCACCAAAAATAATTTTGGGAACCAGTAATTTGGGAAATCTTTATCAGGCTTTGCCTTATCAACAAAAGTTGGATATTGTAGAAACAGCCATTAAAAAGAACCCTAATTTACCAGTTTTTGATACCGCCGGAAAATACGGAGCTGGTTTAGCTTTAGAAAGTTTGGGTAAATGTTTAAAAGATTTGGACGTTAAGCAAGACCAAGTTATCATAAGCAATAAACTGGGCTGGTTAAGAATGCCTTTAATTACCGATGAGCCTACTTTTGAACAAGGCGTTTGGAAAGATTTAGAATATGATGCTTATCAGGATATTTCTTATGACGGAATTTTAAAATGCTATGAGCAAGGAAATGAATTGCTAAACGGACTGGTTTCGCAATGGGTTTCTGTGCATGACCCTGATGAATATTTGGTAGGTGCAAAAGATACAACAGATAGGAAATCAAGGTTTAACGATATATTAGAAGCCTACAGAGCGCTTAAAGAACTTAAGCAGCAGGGTAAAGTTAAAGCCATTGGAATAGGCGCAAAAAATTGGGAAATAATTAAAGAAATATCTACTAAAGTAGATTTTGATTGGGTGATGTTTGCCAATAGTTTAACATTATATAGTCATCCAAAAGAACTGGCAGATTTTATTAAAATATTAGATGCTAAAGGCGTATTGATTATTAATTCGGCTGTTTTTAATGGTGGTTTTTTAACTGGAGGCGATTTTTTTAATTATCAACTGTTAGCAAAGGATGATAAAGCATATCATTGGAGGGAGAAATTCTACGAGTTATGTAAACAATTCGAGATTAAACCCGCCGAAGCCTGCGTATATTTTGGATTAAACGTACCCGGAGTTAGCAGTATTGCTTTAAGTAGCAGCTCGCCAGAGCGAACTGCAAAAAATTTACAAATGGATCAAGTTGAAATACCGATTTCTTTTTGGGAGACTCTGAAAAAAGAAGGTTTATTAGAAGCCGATTATCAAATAAAGTAAGATGAGGATAGACGCTCACCAACATTTTTGGGTTTTTGACCCGGTAAGAGATAGCTGGATTAATGAAGAAATGTCGGCTATAAGAAAGGATTTTCTTCCACGAGATTTGAAACCCATTTTAGAGGAAAACGGTTTTGATGGTTGTGTTGCCGTTCAGGCAGATCAAACCGAAATACAAAATGATTTTCTTTTAAATTTTGCAAAGGATAACGATTTTATTAAAGGTGTAGTAGGATGGGTTGATTTACAAAGTTTAAATGTAGAAGATAGATTAGCTCACTACGCCCAAAATCCTAAAATGAAAGGTTTTAGGCATGTTTTGCAAGGAGAAAGTCAAAGAAATTTTATGTTGAGACCAGCCTTTAGGCATGGGATTTCTTTATTAGAAAAGTACAATTTCACTTATGATGTTCTCATCTTTCCAGATCAATTAACTTATACTTTAGAGTTTGTTAAAGCCTTCCCAAAACAAAAATTTGTAATAGACCATATCGCCAAGCCCGATATTAAAAATCAAAATATAGAGGATTGGAAAAAAGGTATAATTGCTATCGCAGAAAATGAAAATGTGTATTGCAAAATATCTGGAATGGTTACAGAAGCAGATTTTAATAACTGGAAAGAAAGTGATTTTGAACCCTATTTAGATGTTGTTTTCGAATCTTTCGGAGTTAAAAGATTAATGTATGGTTCGGATTGGCCAGTTTGTAATGTTGCTGGCGGTTACCAAAAAGCGTTACAAATTTTACAAAATTACACTCAAAAATTAGACGTTCAAGACCAGCAATTATTGTTTGGTAAAAACGCTACTTCGTTTTACAATTTATAGTCGATAAAATATATGAAAACATTGGTTTGTACCAGTCCAGGTGAATTTACTTATCAAGAATCTACTCAGCCTCTTTTAGAAAAAGACCATGCTATTATTAAAATTAAAAGAATAGGAATTTGCGGGACAGATTTACATGCTTTTGAAGGCACTCAGCCATTTTTTAGTTATCCACGCATTTTAGGTCACGAACTTTCTGGCGAGCTAATCGACTTTGATAATGCACCAGGTTTTCAGAAAGGAGAAGCAGTAACGTTTATTCCTTATTTTTCTGATGGCACTTGTATCGCTTGCCGCAGCGGAAAACCAAATTGTTGCAGTCATATTCAAGTTTTTGGTGTGCATATAGATGGTGGAATGTCAGAATATGTGAGTGTACCATTAAAGTATTTATTACATGGCGAAGGTTTAAGTTTTGATGAATTGGCTTTGGTAGAGCCATTAGCCATTGGAGCACATGGAGTTAGACAAGCTCAAGTTAAACCAGAAGAATTTGTTTTAGTGGTAGGAGCGGGTCCCATAGGTTTGGGAACTATGGAATTTGCCAAAATTGCTGGTGCAAAAGTTATTGCTTTAGATGTAAACGATATGCGTTTAGATTTTTGCAAAAAAGAACTTGGCGTATATGCATCGGTAAATGCCATTTCTGAAAATGTAATAGAGAGATTATTAGAAATTACCAATGGCGATATGCCGACAGTAGTAATTGATGCCACTGGTAATTTGAAAGCTATAAATAATGGAATTAATTTTTTAGCTCATGGAGGTAGATATGTTTTAATTGGTTTACAAAAAGAACCTATCTCATTTTCACATCCCGAGTTTCATAAAAGAGAAACTACATTAATGAGTAGTAGAAACGCCACCAAAGAAGATTTTGAACATGTAATTTCTTCTATGAAAAAAGGATTAGTAAACCCACAAACTTATATTACCCATCGGGTTAATTTTGAAAAAGTTAAAGAGGAATTTTCTTCCTGGTTAGATCCTAAAAATGGAGTCATTAAAGCCATGGTGTCAATCGATTAGGTTTTTATAATTTATATAAATAGTAACCTATTCAAAATTTACAGCTTTCATGGTTACTAAAATCTACAATTTTATTATTTCTAGTTTTTTGTAAACTATTATAATCGGTAATTATGCCAAAAACAAAATTCGTAGTCTATAAATAATCGGCAACGTGTGAAAAACTTTAATCGAACATTTAAAATCCTTCTGTACTTAAAAATGAAATGTTAATAGTTATTAAAACCATATAAAATATTAGAAAATGAAAACTAATGGTTAAATGAAATAAGGCTGTCTTTCCAAACAGCCTTATTTAAGAATATTAAATTAGTGAAACGCTCAGTATCGAATTACTCTAAATTAATGGCGTATGTTTTCACAACACCATTAAAGTTAAAATCAACAGTTGCACTTCCATTTGAGGATGTTGCTTGTGTAATCGTTACTTTAACATTGGGATTATCTGTTAAATGGAGTTGCTACCTTTGACTAGAGGGATTTTATTGTCAGATTTAATATAAACACATTAAATTTGAAACTATGAACAAACGAATGT
>NZ_JBHULV010000020.1:0-22693 GCF_042684645.1 Pedobacter alpinus | reverse complement strand
AACTGTAAATCAATTAGTTAATAATTCCGTTTTACGAAATCGGAAATTGTTCGGACAGATATGATTTAATAAAGAATATTTTTTTGGGCATTCCAAGCCAAAAGGCTTGTCGGGCTATGCAGGGCTACGCTTCGCTCCGGTTAAGCTTTGAAAAAAAGCTCAACAAACCCTTACTATCCCTAATGCGGATTTGTAGAAATAATTTTTTTTATTGAAAGCTATTGATTTAACTAGTTTAATCCGCTTTAAGCCTTGAGCTTTTGCCATCAGTTTATTGTGCTCTTTAATCCCTTAGGTATTGCATTCACCAATCGTTGCGTGTATTCTTTTTGCGGATTATTGTAGATATCTTCAGGATAGCCTAATTCTTCTATTTTACCTTGGTTCATCACCATCATTCTATCCGCCATGTGTTTTACCACTGCCATATCATGTGAAATAAAAATATAAGTAAGGTTAAATTGCTGTTGTAAATCTTTCAATAAGTTTAATACTTGGGCTTGCACAGAAACATCTAATGCCGAAACAGATTCATCACAAATAATGAGTTTAGGCTGTAAAGCTAAAGCTCTGGCAATAACAATACGCTGCCTTTGACCGCCAGAAAATTCATGTGGGTAACGGTTAAATTGTTCGGCAGTTAAACCTACTTTCTCCATTAAATTAATAATAAAATCTTTGCGCTGTTGCTGGTTTTCTAAAATACTATGCACATTTAAAGGTTCTGTTAAAGCGTAGCCAACTGTTTTTATTGGGTTTAAAGAGGAGTAAGGGTCTTGGAAAATAATTTGAATATCTTTTCTTAAAGGGCGCATTTGTTTTGCATCAAACGCGGTAATGTTTTTGCCGTTAAAAATAATTTCGCCACTGGTTGGTTCCAGTAATTTTAAAATGGTTCTGCTTAAAGTTGTCTTACCACAACCAGATTCTCCTACTAAACCAAAAGTTTCGCCAGGGAAAACATCAAAGCTAACGCCGTTTACTGCTTTAGCATATTCTTTTTTTGCACTAAATAAACTGCCTTTCTTTTGAAACCAAGTGTTTAAGTTTTTTATTTCTAATAAAGGTTTTTCGGCATAAATTTTCGCTCTTTTTGAAACAATATCATCTTGTTTTAAGGTATACTTTTTTTGTAAATCAATGATGTTTAATGATGTGCTTTTTAATTCGTTGTTTTCAGAAATTACAAAATCGCTAATGGTAGGTAGTTTACTCAATTGTAATTCTGGTGATGGCCTACAAGCCAATAAACCTTTGGTGTAAGGGTGCTGTGGATTTAAAAATACATCTTCAATATTGCCTTGCTCAACAATATTGCCTTTATACATTACCAATATTTTATCTGCAATTTCGCCAATTACCGCTAAATCATGCGAAATAAAAATAAGGCTCATGTTACGCTCTGTTTTTAGCTTTAAAAGCAACTCCAAAATACTTTTTTGTACTGTAACATCTAAAGCGGTGGTAGGCTCATCCGCAATTAATATATCGGGGTCGCAGGCTAAAGCCATAGCAATCATTACTCTTTGTTTTTGCCCGCCAGAAAGTTCATGTGGGTATTTATTAAAAGTATAAGCTGGTTCGGGTAATTTTACTTCTTCAAACAGCTGTATGGTTTTCTCTTTAGCTGTTTTTTTATCTACTTTTTGGTGTAAAATAATGCTTTCAGTAATTTGCTTACCACATATAATTACTGGGTTTAAAGAGGTCATTGGTTCTTGAAATATCATTCCAATTCTGTTTCCTCTGTATTTTTGCATTTCCTTTTCTGTAAGATTTAGCAAATCAATATCGCTAAATAAAATTTGGCCATTTATACTTGCATTTTTATCTAATAAACGCATAATAGCCAAAGAACTAACAGATTTTCCGGAACCAGATTCGCCTACTAAACCTATAATTTCTCCTTTATTAATGTCTATATCAATGCCTTTTATAGCATTAAATACGCCGTTTTCTGTATTAAAACTAACTTTTAAGTTCTTAATTTGGAGCTGCTGCATTTAATCTGCGTAAGTGATATTATTATCGGTTAAAAATGGCGAACCTTTAAATTTTTGTAAAAGGCGAGCTGTTGTAATTACGTCTTTTTGGCAATAAGTTTTTATACGTTCCAATCCATCATTCTCCCAATAAACTTTGCCTACCATACTGCCGTCAATATCGTCTTTTGGCGTAGGGATGTCAAATATTGCGGCCAATAAATTTAAAGAAGTGTAGTTTTTATAGTCGCCAAACTTCCATAAATCTAGTGTATCTAAATGGTTAATTTCCCAAGGTTTTTTATTTGTCATATCTAGCTGGCTAGGGATAGATAAATTGTTTATCAATAATCTGCGACATAAATAAGGATAATCAAACTCTTTACCGTTATGTGCACACAAAATTAAATCTGTTGGTAGCGTTTTTAACAATTTAGCAAAGCTGGCCAACAAATCTTTTTCTTGATGCCCGTAAAATGATTTAACTCTTAAACTTTTTTTGGTTGCAAACATCCCTACAGAAATACAAACTACTTTGCCAAATTCGGCCCAAATTCCTGCTCTTGCATAAAATTCTTCGGCGCTTATTTCATTTTTACGCTGATAAGTGGTTTTTAAATCCCAAAGTTTCTTTAAGTTATCTGGTAATTCATTAAAGGTGGCGTATTGTGGTACTGTTTCAATATCTAATACTAATACTTTAAATAGGTCTAAATTATCTAACATAGATGAAAATGTTTTAATAGAAAATCTAAAATATAAATTCGGATACAGATAACCTATAAAATTGATTAATAATTAGATAACAATATTATATGATTAGTTTTTAAATTTTAAACATAAACACCAATGGTTAGCTAAGTCTTTATTTTTTTAACTGGTATGTTAAACTAAAACCATTTGCTCCATTATAAAAAGAAGGTCTTATTGTGAGGTTTGCAGATTTCTTATTAGAAACAATTTGTTTAATTTTTGGATAAACTAAATAAGCCAATTTTGTAGAAAGCATTCCAAAACCTGCGCCAGCAACAATATCACTTACCCAATGTGCTTTATTATAAGCTCTAAAAACTCCTGTAGCTGAGGCTAGACTGTAAGCAGCAACACTAAACCAGATTGATTTATGCTTATATTCTTGATTTAAAAATTCTGCTAACATGAAAGCCCTTGCGGTATGCCCAGATAGGAAAGAGTGGTCATTACTTCCATTTGGTCTTACTCTGTTTGAAACTCCTTTTAGCGTACTAACACTTGTCTCCATAATTGCGGCAGATAAAAGAAGTGTTAAACTACGGTCTATAATAGAATGTTTTGCTTTTACTCCCAAAAAATCAAGTCCGTAAACCGCTACTAATGGCGAGTAACGCATATAGTTATCAGCTTTTACACTAAAAAGGGGGGAAATCTTCTGTCAACTCATTATTAGTTGTATAATCTAACTTTCTGATAAAATTATCGCCCGAAAGCGAAATTACACCATAAGTTATGAAAACTGCGGGAGCTATATAAGAGCTTAATTTTTGTGTTGAATAGGGTTTAAATTTTAATGTATCTAAACTTTGAGCAATATTATAATCGCAAAACGTGGTACAAAGTAAAAAAAACACTAATATTTTCTTAATCATTTAAGTTTTTAAAGCTTAAAAATACAGAAAATTTAACTTTTTAAAGCTGCTCTAACTTTTGGCGCAATTTTATTACCATATAACTCAATAGATTTCATCATTTCTTTATGAGAAGGAGCACCAACATCCATGTGTGCAGAAAACCTAGTCAAGCCAAAAAGTTCTTGCATCTGCAAAATCTTATCTACAGCTTCGTTTGCATCGCTAACAATTAAAGCACCGTTTTTACTTCTACCATAATCAAATTGATTTTTTTGATAAGCTGGCCAACCTCTTGATGCGCCAACTCTGTCCATCTGCGCTGCATATAACGGATAGTAATAATCTGCAACTGCATCACTCTCTTCTCCAAAGAAACAATGCATGTGTACTCCAACTTGGAGTTTATCTAAATCATGATTATAATGCTGATAAACTTCTTTATAATAATCAAATAATGGTTTAAACTGAGAAGGGCTTCCTCCAATAATGGCAAAAATAACTGGCAAACCTAATCTTGCTGCTCTTTCTACAGATTCTGGCGTACCACCAACAGCTATCCAAATATTTAATTTATCGTTTACAGCTCTTGGTAATATTTTTTGTTTGTTAAGCGCAGGGCGAAACTTCCCTTTCCAAGTTATTGGGTTTTCTGTATTTATTTTTAATAATAAGTCTAATTTTTCTTCAAAAAGTTCATGGTAATCATTTAGATTTTGACCAAATAGAGGGAAAGATTCTATAAAGCTTCCTCGTCCAGCGGTCAATTCAACACGGCCATTTGAGATTAAATCTATAGTAGCAAAACTTTGATATAATTTAACAGGGTCAGAAGAACTTAGCACAGAAACTGCACTCCCTAATTTTATGTTTTTGGTAACTGTTGCTGCTGCTGCTAAAACAATTTCGGGTACAGAAACAACGTAATCTTCGCGGTGATGTTCGCCAATGCCAAAGAAATCTAATCCTAATTCATCCATTAGTTTAACTTCTTCAATTATTTCTTGTAACCGTTGTTTTGCCGGCTGAATTTGCCCTGCTTTATTGTGTTGCAAATCGCCAAACATTCCAATTCCTAATTCCATAGCTGTATTTATTTTAAAATCAAATATAAAGATGTTTAAACATTTAATTAAGCAACCCATATATTTTAAAATATTAGTAGTTTATTATGACAAAAAATAAGTTCACCAATAAATAAATTAAACAGCTTTTAAATAAGCTAATTATTATTTCTAATTTAATAGTTTAAGAACTTTGGTGATTTTATTAGTATAGAAAATAATTTTTTTTTACGCTTTTAATAGAGAAAAGTTTTATCAAAAAATTCAATATCTCTTTAAAAAGGACTGTTTCAAACATGCTATGCTTTATGTATGTTTGACAAACAATGGAAAAGAAAAATCTTGAATTATCAAAAACATTAAACTTTAATACAGCTTGGTCTATTCTTGTAGCGGCGTTTAAAAATTTTAGTGATAACGATCCTTTAAGAATTGCCGCTGCAACTGCTTTTTTCGGAACGTTTGCTATTCCTGCAATTTTAGTGGTGATTCTTCAAATTTTCGGCATTTTTTTTAACAGGAGGCAATTTGGAATTAGCATTATTACAAAACTACAATCTATTATTGGGGAGGCTGGTGCTCAAGAAATCAGGCATTTTTTAAGAAATATGTTAAGTTTAGGGAATAACTGGTTTTTCACCATACTTATGTTTATTTTCTTAATATTTGTTTCCACCACTTTATTTGTCATCATCAGAAACTCTATTAACCAATTGTGGTTTATCCGGTTAAAAGAAAATTTAGGTTTTTATTTTAATTTTAAGCAGCGTTTAAAATCATTGCTCATTATATCTGCCGGAGGGTTTTTATTGTTGATGACTTTTATTTTTGAGGGAATAAGATTGTATTTAACAAAAATGATTGAAGAACCATTTCCTTTTTTAGAAGGTTTAATTAACGAAGCTTTGTTTTTTGTTTCAGTAACTATTTGGTTTTGTTTGGCTTTTAGATTTATTGCAAACGGTAAACCAGCTTGGAAACCTATAATTTATAGTGCTATTTTTACAGGAATCTTACTTACGTTAGGTAAAATTATGATTAGGGTACTTTTACTAAGCTCAAATATTAACCAGATTTATGGTGCCTCTGCTGCTATTTTATTGGTGATGCTTTTTATATTCTATTGTGCATTTATATTTTACTATGGCATTAGTTTAGTAAGTGCTTTTAGTGACCAATTTGAAAAACCAATTGCCGTTTCTGAAAATGCTTTTAAGTTTAAAACAGAAACGGTTGATGCTTAGAGATAAATAGCGCTATATTTTTGGAAATTCTAAATAGAATATAGTTCCACCATTATCTGCATTTTCAAACCAAATTTTACCGTTATGTTTTTCCATTATTTTTTTAGAAATTGATAAACCAAGGCCAAAAGGTTGCTCTCCATTAGTTCCTACTCGTTTAGCCTCAGTAAACATTTCAAAAATAGTTTCTTTGTTTTTATCCGCTATTCCAATACCATTATCTTTAACATAAATTACAATGCTTGTATTGTAAACTTTAATTCCTGTTCTAATCTCTCCCCCTAAATAGCTAAACTTAATAGCGTTAACAATTAAATTATTAATCACTCGCCATGTTTTTTCATAGTTAACTTTAGTAAATATAGGCAAGTCATCTTTTTCTTCATTTTCAAAAATGATGATTTGTTGTTTCTCTTTTGCTTTAAACTGCAACAGTTCTACAGAATCATACAATAATGATTTTAAATCAATCTTTTGAACTTCTAAAGTATCGCTCTCATTTGCTAAGCCTGTTTTTAGCAGTTCATTAATCATTTCTATTGAATGCAAACCAGTTGTTTCTATAAGCTTTAACATTTTCCTTGTTTCAGCATCAAAATCATCTTCATCTAAAATTGCTGCGGCCAAACCTGTCATCCCCGATAAAGGATTTCTTAAATCATGAGCCATAATTCTCATTATTCTGATGTAATTTTTGTTTGCCCTTTCAAGCTCATCAATTGTTGATGTAATTACTTGGTTTTTTTCTAATGTTTCTTGATGTATTTTCTTTAGTTTTCTTAGGTTAAAATAAATTATTCCAATAATTATGAATATTAAAACAATAAATTCAATTAAACCAACAACGTAAATTCTTCTTACCTGATCGTTATGTTTTAATTTATCTAATTCTCTCTGTTCAGAGAGCATTTTTAACTCTTTATTAATGTCAAATGTTTTAATTTCTTGGTAAGACTTTTCACTAGAGTCTTTAACAGCTATATGTCTGTTTAGATAAAAATAAGCACTATCTAGTTTACCAAAAGCAAAAAAATAATTAGCATATTCTTTATAATAGCCAACATAAGACGTTGGGTTTTGCTCTTTATACTTATTTAAAAGAAATTTGGCTTCTTTAAGTGTAGCTATTGCTTGGTTTTGCTGTTTGTTTTTAATATAAAGTGCAGCAAGTTTAAGGTAAGGAGGAATTCTTATACCTGAGGCATCATCATTGGGTAAATTAATGCTTTTTAAAAAATAGGTTTCTGCTTGTTTTGGGTCATTTAGTTTCTGATAAAGGCTACCCAAATTATCAAACAAAACAGCATTTAAAAGATTAATTTGTTTATTGGTTATTTTCTTTTTTTGCGCCGTTAAATCTATTACCGATTTAAATTTTTCGTAGTATAATTTAGCACTATCTAATTGGTTGTTTTTAAAGAAGCTTAGTGCAGCATTATTAATTAATATCTCTGATGCATTATATGTATTCTTAAGAATTTTACTAGAGTTACAAGTTTGGGTAAGCCTGTAAGCTTTTAAGTAAAAATTAGCTGCATCTTCATAGTTTTTCTGATCATAATAAATTGTAGCATATTTTTATATAAAGGTAGCCCTTTTTACAACTGTCTCCTTCGATATAATTTTCCGCTTCTAAATAAAAGCTCAAAGATTTTAGGAAGTTTTTTAACCTATAATAAACATCACCGTTGGCCACCAAGCTCTGGAAATAAAGATCTTTATGTTGTTCAACGCTTTCGTTATTTTCAAACATATCCAAAGCACTTTTTGCATGATTTATCATGATGCCTGGCTCTGGGCTTTCTACGTTTGACATCAAAATATAGTAACTCGCTAACCTTGGTTCGCTTTCATACTCTTTTATGTTTATGGTTTTTAATAAGCTAAGTGCTTCATCTTCTTTTGCTTTGGTTAGTAAGCTATCTGCCTGACTAATTTTAACTTCAAAATCGTCATTAAATAGTTTATTTTCTTTTATACAGGACTGGAGACTAGTGGAAATTATTAAAAATAAAAGAGGAAGATATTTATATGTAGGTTTTTTCATTTTTAACAAAAAAAATTACTCAAAAAACAAAGTTTTTAAAACACTTTAAATATTTCCGTAAAAATAGTTTTAATAGTTAAACCTTAGTAGTTTAATTGAAATTTATTTAGGCAAATTGATAAATAGGATGCTTTTTTGGTTATTTAAAAATTTATTTGGGCTTGTAAACGTAACAATCTGCCGGTTTGTAAATTATTTTGGATAATATAATCCTCAAATCTTCTAGATGAGAGAGTATATGTTGCTACTAATTCTAAAAATTTATTTGGCTCCCACTCAAAACCTAATTCTAATTCTTTTACTACATAGCTACGGGCGTCTTTTTCATGTTTTTTACCACCATCGTAATATTGTCCTTTAATAAACGGGTAAAATAAATGATTGTTAAATTCAGTTTTATAGTTTAACAGTAAGTAACCTCCATTTAAAGAACTAACTTCTATAGCATCTGTTTCCTTATTAAATCTAGGTCCTCTCCCAATATTGTATTCTGTTTGTATTCCAAATGGTTGAGGATAGATAATTAAACTTGCTGCAACCCTTTGGTCTGTATAGTTTTTGTCTGGGTTTGTTATCACACCAGTGCTCAATTGATCTGTAGCCATTTGATATTTACCAGTATAAGCCTGTAAAGAAGGTTCAATAAATTGTTTACCAACTAGAAAAGGATAGGTAACTCTAGCAACAACATGTTGTTGATTGTTAAGCTCGGGCTTGTTGGCTGTTTGACCATTAAAAACACCAAAACCAAAAACGCCATAATCACCAGAGCCTTTTAAACCTTGCCGCACTAAATCAGCAAAACGCGTTCTGATTTCTTTTGGTGCCCAATAAAAAAAAACACCTAAATCACGTTCGTTTGCAAAAGCACTATTTATAGCATCATTACGGTCTAATGTTATCCTGTTTTGGCTCGATTGCATATTTTCAAACCCAAACGGAATTTTACTTTGGCCTAATCTAAACCTAAACTCATTATCGTCATCAATACCAACATCAACATAAGCATCTCTTATTTGACCAAAATGAAGGCTGTTAGAAGAGCTAGAACTTGCAAAATCTGGCTGTATGTAAACGTAAACTTTTTTACTAATTTGTCCGTAAAAAACCAATCTTAAACGGCGCAAAAATAAGCCACCACCTTCTCCCCACGATTTATCACATTGTTCGCATTCTAAATCAGGATTTGTTTCCAGTAGCCTATTGTATCTTAATTGTCCATATCCTCTTAAAGCAATTTTCTCATGCCATTTATCACTAACTGCCCTTGGAGGTAGAACTTTAACACTGTCTGTTGTTTGTGATTTTAAAAAAAGAGGACTAATTATAGCGATGAAAAGAGTTTTAATAAGTTTACTGAACATTAATTTAATGTTAAATGCTTGAAAAATTGCACAAAAGTAACATTAAATTAATAATAGCGTAACATTCTTGTTGATATTAATATTTATTGCCCTCCAAGAAACTTGAAATTTGATAAAAAATTAAAGCAAAAATTCTTTGTGATTATTGCTTTAATTTTAAAATATTTTAGAAATTTCCTGAACAGGAATTAAAAAACAATTAATCAATGTTTTTTTTAAATAAAGCTAAATTCCTATCCCAAGCTAATTTTGCCGCTTCTGCATTGTAACGGGTAGGAGAGGTGTCATTATTAAATGCATGGTTTACACCTTCGTAAATGAATATTTGGTGTTTTATATTGTTTTTTTCCAAAGCTTCGCGGTAAGCAGTAATGCCGGCATTAATTCTTTCATCTAAACCTCCATAATGTAATAAAAGCTCTGTTTTTATTTTTGGTACGTCATCAGATTTTGCCTGTCTGCCGTAATAAGCTACAGCGGCATTTAATTTTGCATCATTAACGGCCAAATCATTAGCCATGCCACCACCCCAACAAAAACCAACACAAGCCACTTTTCCGTTAGCGTTTGGTAAGGTTCTTAAATAGTTTAAACCGTCTAAAAAGTTCTGAAGATTTTGAGCAGCATCTAATTTAGAGAATAAAGCCCTTGCCTCATCTTCATTTGTTGGTGTACCTCCAAATGGCGAAAGCGCATCAACCGCCATGGCAATGTAACCTTCTTTTGCAAATCTGTTGGCAACATCTTTTGTATGGGCATTTAAACCTCTATTTTCATGAATCACCAATATAGAACCTAAGTTTTTCTTGCCCTTTGGCTGTGCTAAATGAGCTTTCATTATCCCATTTTTTGCTTGGTAAGTTATATCTGTTATCAACAAATCATCAGTATCAACGTTACCTGCCACCGCATAATTGTTTTCTAACAATGGTAAAATGGTTAAAGCAACCGCCATACCACCAGTTATTTTGGCCAATCTGCTTATAAAACCTTTTCTATCCATTTTAGATGAATGCGTGTACTCATCGTAAAGGTTAATTATTTTCTGATCCATTGTTTTTCTACTTAAGTTTAAATCAAATATAAATTTTATTAGTGGTAAATTGTTTGCTCTTTTTACGCTTATCAATAGATAATTAGGTGTTTAGGAAGTTTTTTGGCCATCTTAACTCGCTAGAATGGGTGAACGGATAATTTTTACATTGAAACAGCACATCTATTAAATAAAAAAAGAGTTCAAATGCTGAACTCTTTTCACTTAATGTAAAATTTATGAGTTATTATTTTTTTGGATACCAGTTTAACTGCACAACTTCAATTTTAGAATTTCCTTTATTAACCAATTCCTTAAACTTAGCAACATCACTTAAACCATTGCCTCCACGGTAATGGTATGGATAAACTTGTTTTGGTTTAAAAGCTAAAACGGCATCTGCTGCTTTATCCTCTGTCATGGTGTAAGGTAAATTCATACAAACAAAAGCTTTGTCTATATTTTTAAGGTTACGCATTTCTGGGATATCTTCTGTATCTCCCGAAAAATAAACTCGCAATCCATTTTTTTCAATCACATAGCCATTTCCACGCCCTTTGGTATGAAACTGCTTTGCTTCTTCACGCAAATTGTACATGGGCACACCAGTAATTTTAAAACCATTTAAGTCAATGGTTTGGTTGTTAGCTAAAATGGTTAATCTAGCTTTCATATCAGCTGGTAATTTATCAGCTACTGCTTGCGGAACTATAATTTTTGTGCCCTCAATAATCACACTGGCTAAAGTTTTGGCATCTAAATGATCTCCATGTATGTCTGTAATTAAAACAACATCAGGCTTTGGTTGGTTTCCAAAACTTTCTACGCTACCAACTGGATCAATATAAAATTGAGTACCAGCCCAAGTAAAAGAAGCTGTTGCATGCTCAATAGGCGTAATATTAAAACCAGATTCCATTTTTTGTTTTTGATTATTGGATGCTAAACTTGTTGCTGTATCTACATTTTTAGTAGAAGAGCAGGCGGCCAAGGTAATTAGTATTATGGGTAAATAAGCTATTTTTTTTATCATGAAATTGTTGTTAGTTGAATGTTTAAACATCTTTTTATGAAGTTTGTTTTTACTGGGAGTAAATTAGTTATCCTAATGTTAACAAAAGCTATTCCACTATTTACAACTGAAGTTTTGGCTATACTTTTGATAACTAATTAATTGATGCGGTGTTTTAGAAGATCATTGGCAATCATATTTACAATCTAAAAATAAAATCATGAAATTACTTATCGCAATTTTAATGTTTTCTTTATCTGCATATTCGCAAAGTAATGCCAGTAGAGAGGTATTGTTATTTTATCCTACAAATAAAGCAGATACAGTGTCTAAGCAAATCAAAGTTTTTTCAAAAGACTTGTCAGGCTTATCCGAAAGGCAAATAAAGATTAAAAGAATTGTTACTAATGGTAAAGATTTTGAAAAATATAATAACCTAAAAATCAATCCTAATTTATTTACGCTTGTACTGGTAGGTAAAGATGGAGGCGTTAAGTTTAGCTCTAACACAGTCATCACTTCTTCTAAGTTGTATGGTTTAATAGATCAAATGCCCATGCGGAAACAGGAGATGAAGAAGTAATTACTTTTAATGAAGTGATTAAACGTTGTTAATATCCTTAGCTGTTCGAGATGTTAGCCTAGCGCATCTCGAATTGATAAATGAAAAGGATTTATAATCCGTTTTTAAAATTCTACAAATCTTTATAGCTGTAAAATTGTGGATTACAAATCCAATTATCTGCAAGTTCGACATGCGCTTCGCTAACATGTCGAACAGCGTTGGTGAGAACAAGATTAACTAAACCTTAAACCTTTTACCCAAAACCTTCAACCTCCAACCCCTACATATTCCTTCTATACTGCCCACCAACTTCATAAAGCGCATTAGAAATTTGCCCTAAAGAACAAAATTTAGCTGCTTCCATTAAGCCTTCAAATATATTTTCGCCATGGATGGCTTTTAACTGTAAGTCTTTTAAAAGTTCTACAGTTTTATCGGCATTTCTATCTTGAAAAGCTTTGAGGTTATGGATTTGTAATTGCTTTTCATCTTCTGTTGCTCTAATAATTTCACCTGGAGAAACGGTAAGCGATCCTTCTTTGTTTAAGAAAGTATTTACACCAATAATAGGGAATTCACCAGTATGTTTTAAGGTCTCGTAATACAGAGATTCTTCTTGTATTTTACCACGCTGATACATGGTTTCCATAGCGCCTAAAACTCCGCCACGGTCGTTAATACGCTTAAATTCTGTTAATACGGCTTCTTCTACCAAATCGGTTAATTCTTCAATAATGAAAGCTCCTTGTAAAGGATTTTCGTTTTTAGTTAAACCTAATTCGCGGTTAATGATTAATTGAATGGCCATTGCTCTACGTACAGAAGCTTCTGTAGGCGTGGTAATGGCTTCGTCATAAGCATTGGTGTGTAACGAGTTACAATTATCGTAAATGGCATATAGCGCTTGCAGCGTAGTTCTGATATCGTTAAAATCAATCTCTTGGGCATGTAAAGAGCGACCAGAAGTTTGAATATGATATTTTAATTTTTGAGAACGATCATTCCCTTTATATTTTGTTTTTATCGCTTTAGCCCAAATTCTTCTCGCTACTCGTCCAATTACAGCATATTCAGGGTCAATGCCGTTAGAGAAAAAGAAAGATAGGTTGGGAGCGAAGTCGTCAATATGCATCCCTCTACTTAAATAATACTCTACGAAAGTAAAACCATTAGAGAGCGTAAAAGCTAACTGAGAAATTGGATTGGCACCTGCCTCGGCAATGTGATAGCCAGAAATAGAAACCGAGTAAAAGTTTCTTACTTTCTCGTTAATGAAATATTGCTGAATGTCGCCCATCATCCTTAGGGCAAATTCTGTAGAAAAAATACAAGTATTTTGTGCTTGGTCTTCTTTTAAAATATCCGCTTGTACCGTACCACGTACCGTAGCAATTGCTTTGGCTTTTATGGTTGCATATACATCTGCTGGTAAAACTTGGTCGCCGGTTACGCCCAAAAGCATTAAACCTAAACCATCGTTTCCTTCTGGTAATTTGCCTGCATATTGTGGTCTTTTAGTGCCTTTATCTTGATATATCGCACCAATTTTATCAGAAATCTCTTTTTCTATTCCGTTTTCACGGATGTACTTTTCGCATTGCTGGTCTATAGCGGCATTCATGAAAAAGCCTAATAGCATAGGCGCAGGACCGTTAATAGTCATGGAAACCGAAGTGGACGCAGCGCATAAATCGAAACCTGAATATAGTTTCTTAGCATCGTCTAAGGTAGCAATGCTTACACCAGAGTTTCCAATTTTACCATAAATATCCGGACGAATGTGAGGGTCTTCTCCGTATAAAGTTACCGAATCAAATGCGGTAGATAATCTTTTTGCGGGCTGACCTAAACTTACATAATGAAAGCGTTTATTGGTGCGTTCTGGTCCGCCTTCACCAGCAAACATCCTCGTAGGGTCTTCTCCTTCGCGTTTAAGCGGAAAAACACCTGCAGCATAAGGAAATTCTCCGGGTAAGTTTTCGGTTAATAACCATCTTAAAATATCTCCCCAAGCTTCGTATCTCGGTAAAGAAATTTTTGGGATTTTGAGTTTAGATAGCGATTCTGAAAATAAAGACTGCTTAATTTCTTTGTCGCGTACTTTGTAGATAAAATATTCTTCTTTGTATTGTTTTACGGTTTCTGGCCATTGGCGTAATAACTTTTTACAGTCGCCGTCTAATTTTTCTTCAATATCGCTGTACAGCTTTTTTAAAGTTTCTATTTCTTCGGCTGTAGCCTGATGCTTTTCTAATAGCTCAATGGTGCCATGGATTTGAAACAGCTGTTGTGCAATTTTTGATTGTGCCTTTACCCACTCGGCGTAAGCCTGATTAGCTTCTGCAATT
Organism: Pedobacter alpinus; assembly: GCF_042684645.1. Lineage (NCBI taxonomy): Bacteria > Pseudomonadati > Bacteroidota > Sphingobacteriia > Sphingobacteriales > Sphingobacteriaceae > Pedobacter > Pedobacter alpinus. Next base: position 8,430 of record NZ_JBHULV010000020.1, on the reverse strand, counting down.
TCGGCTAAATAGCGTGTTCTATCTGGTGGGATGATGTATATTTTCTCCGATTCCTCTTTGGTAAAAGTCATCTTGGCTTCAAAATCTATCCCTGTTTTCTCAGTTATTTTCTTCATCAAAGCTGAAAAAAGATTATTTGTGCCAGGGTCGTTAAATTGCGAAGCCATGGTGCCATAAACAGGTAAATCCTCGTCTTTGGCATCAAAAATATTATGATTGCGCTTGTATTGTTTCTTTACATCGCGTAAAGCATCTTGGGCACCACGTTTATCAAATTTATTGATGGCTACCATATCGGCAAAATCGAGCATATCAATTTTTTCTAATTGGGTAGCTGCACCAAACTCTGGCGTCATTACATATAAAGAAACATCGCAATGTTCAGTAATTTCGGTGTCCGACTGGCCAATACCAGAAGTTTCTACTATCACCATATCAAAACCTGCTGCTTTACAAATATCTATAGACTCTTGAACGTATTTAGATAAAGCCAAATTAGCCTGACGAGTAGCCAGCGAACGCATGTAAATTCTAGAATTGTTAATCGCGTTCATGCGGATTCTATCGCCCAAAAGCGCTCCGCCAGTTTTTCTTTTTGATGGATCTACAGAAATAATGGCCATTGTTTTATCGGTTTCTACCAAAAAACGACGAACCAATTCATCTACTAAAGAAGATTTTCCTGCGCCACCTGTTCCGGTGATACCTAAAACTGGGATGGTTTTATTGCCAATCAGCTTTTTAACTTCATTTAAAAAATCAACAGCTGCCTTAGGAAAGTTTTCTGCAACAGAAATAGCAGAGGCTAATGATTTAATATTTCTATTGGGTAAAGTCTTAATTTCTCCGTTTAAGGTTTGGATGGTAGGATAGTCCGTTTTTTGTAGCATATCGTTAATCATCCCTTGTAAACCCATGCTACGACCATCATCTGGCGAGTAAATTTTATTAATACCGTAAGCTTCTAGTTCTTTAATTTCATCTGGCTGGATTACTCCACCACCACCAGCAAATATTTTGATATGTCCAGCACCTTTTTCTTGCAACAAATCATACATATACTTGAAGTATTCTATATGTCCACCTTGGTAAGACGTCATGGCGATACCTTGCACATCTTCTTGTATGGCGCAATTTACAACCTCATCAACAGAGCGGTTATGCCCTAAATGAATCACCTCGGCACCTGATGATTGCAAAATCCTACGCATAATATTTATGGTAGCATCATGCCCATCAAAAAGGGAAGCTGCGGTTACAAATCTGATTTTATGTTGAGGTTTATATATGGTGGTATCTTGCATGGTTTATTCTTGAAATCATTGAATATGATGTTCAAATTTACGTTTTTGAACTCGTTAAGGCAAAATTAAATAAGTAACAAAACAAGTTCGTTTTATTATATTTGTTTAAATCTATAAAAGATGATTATGAAAACAATTCAATTAAATGTGCCTGATGATATTGATTTGAAAGATTACGACTTTTCAATGATAATAGCTTCTAAATTATATGAAGATGCCAAATTATCAGCAGGCCAAGCAGCCTTAATAGCAGGACTTACAAAAAGAGCATTCTTAGAAATACTTGGGAATTATGGAGTGTCAGTATTTAGCAATTCAATTGACGATTTAAAATCAGACATAGCTAATGCTTAATGTAGTTATTTCTGACACTAGTACGCTAATTATTTTTAACAAAATAAATGAAATAGCGCTATTAAATAAAGTTTATGGTGAACTTATAACTACTCCTGAAATTGCAGAAGAGTTTGGAGAAAAATTACCTGACTGGATTAAAGTAAAGTCAGTTTCTGACAGGAAATATCAAAAATTTTTAGAAACTCAAATTGATTCCGGCGAAGCAAGTGCAATCGCTTTAGCTTCTGAATATGATAATGTTACATTATTATTAGACGACCTTAAAGCTCGTAAATTAGCTAAATAATTAAATTTTAAAACTACTGGTGCTTTAGGAGTAGTACATAAAGCTAAACAAATGCATATTATACCACTTGTTAAGCCTGTAATAGATAAATTATTGACAACAAATTTCCGTATATCAAAAAATATTATTGATGAAATTCTAAAATTGAATAACGAATAAATTGCTAGAAGCGGAATTAGTTTATGTATGCTGAATTGTTTTGAATAAGACAACAGTTTGACACTAATAAAATGAATTAATTTGAGCTTGCGAATAAAAATTTTAAAAAGGATGCTAAAATTAACTAACATCCTTTTTCAAAATATTCAAATTCCTAATAACCTAATCAATAACCAATACTTCTTCTTTCTTTTTCCCTAAAGCAGACACTAACAAAACCGTTAATATGGCTAATGGGAAAGAAATAATAGCTGGGTTATCTAATTTGTGCATGGCTGTTACAGGGTCTAAACCGTAACGTTCCCACATAGTTGGCGATGTTAATATGATACCTAAAGAAGTAACAACACCCACCACTATAGAGCTTGCAATACCATTTGCAGTAGTTTTTTTCCAAAATAATAAGAATAAAATAGCCGGCAAGTTGGCAGATGCGGCTACAGAGAATGCCCATCCAACTAAAAACGAGACATTCATCCCTTTAAATGCAATGCCTAAAATAATGGCAAAAGCACCAACAGAAACTGCGGCTATTTTACCTGCTTTTACTTTTTTATCATCATCTAAATTAATCTTGAAATAGTTTTCTATTAAATCATGCGCAATAGCACCAGAAGAAGCTATAATTAATCCAGCCACTGTACCTAAAATGGTGGCAAAAGCAACAGCCGAGATGATAGAGAATAATACCACACCAAAAGCTTTTGCTAATAGTGGAGCGGCCATATTGCTAGATTCTACATCCATTACGCCATTTACAGCCGCACCTAAACCCATAAATAAGGTTAAAACGTAAAATATTCCAATTGCTGCAATGGCTAAAATGGTCGATTTTCTGGCATCTCGTTGAGACTTGACAGTATAATATCTAATTAAAATATGAGGCAAAGAAGCAGTTCCTAAAAACAGAGCCAACATTAAGGATATAAAATCCATTTTACTCCAAATACTTGAACCTTTACCAATTTTATATTTTAAACCGGGTAGCATAAAGTTTTTGCCTTGGGTAATGTTTTGTACATATAAAGTAACATCATCATTTCCATCGGTTAAACTAACTTTTGCAAAACGCACCAATTCACTTTTTTCAATGATGGATAAGTACTGAGCAGGGCCAACCGGACCTGTTTCTGTAACTTCTTTACCGTCTAACATAATTTTATTCATGTTACCCACTTGAAAAAACTTCTTATTTGCTTTAGGTTCTCCGTTGTACAACGTTCCACTTTTATTCACAACAATAGATAGTGCTTCTTTCAGTGTGTAATTTCCTCCTTTTTCAGTCAAAGAGAACCATCTTTCAACATTATTCTTTTCTAACTTGACATAAGTTTTCTCTTTTATAGCCTGTTGGGATATTACTTGCCAATCTTCAGCTTTTATTATTTTCCCATCTTCTATTTCAGGATTAATGGTCATGAAATTATGGTAAGCTTGGTCTTTATGATTTGGAGTTAACGTAAAACCATTTTTAAGAATATAAATAGTTAAAATGGTTGAAAGCACAATGAGCAAGCCACCTTTGATAAACTGAACATAGGTAGTAGATGTCATTCCGGCACTTGCCACAATAGCAATAACTACTACACCTACTAACACAACACCAACCCAATGTGGTAAACCTAAAAGTGGTGTAACTAAATCGCCCGCCCCAACCATTTGTGGTATTAAGTAAAATATAGATACAATTAGTGTACTTATTGCAGCAGTAAGTGTGATGGCTCTTGATTTAAAAGTAGAGTTTAACGCATCAGTAAATGTGTATTTACCTAAACGCTTTAGCGGTTCGGCAATTAAAAACAGCGCTACAATCCACCCGGCTAAAAAGCCTATAGAATATAAAAAACCATCGTAACCAACAGTTGCAATCATACCGCAAATACCTAAAAACGAAGCTGCAGAAAGGTAATCGCCGGCAAAGGCAACTCCATTTACAGCCCAGTGAATTTGGCCACCAGCGGCATAATAAGAAGAAGCTGATTTTGTTTTACGGGCAAAATAAAAAGATAGCCAAAGTACAAAGCCAACAAAAATTACAAAGAAAAATAGTGCGGGGTAAGAAATTTCGTATATCATGAACTAGCTTCCTCCTCGTTTAATTCGTCTTCGTATTTTGTACATAAATAATTGTAAAGCATGCCTAATAAAACAGCAAATACAATTAAGCCAAGTCCGTAAAATAATGCTAAAGTTAAGCCAAAGGCAAATTCTTGTCCCATTAATTCGTAATTAACAACGCCAATAACAACAAAGCCAGCGTAAAAAATAAAGTAGATGAAGAAAAACCAAACGCCCAACTTTGCTTTTTTTGCAGAAGCATTATCGACGCCCAGTTCTACTGCGGGTCCATGATTCATAAAAGGTTTATTTTAAGATTATATCAGCAAGATAAAATTTTCCTTTTATAAATGTTTAGAAAAATGGGAATTATAGTTTTTTTTAACTTTCAGCTTTCAGCATTTTTTTAAAGCCATCGCCTTTTCTTAAAATAAACCAGTGTACCTAAAGATGATAAAACCATTAAAGCAATAGCCACTAAATAACCATATTGCCAATTTAACTCAGGCATAATTTTAAAATTCATTCCGTAAATACTGGCAATTAAAGTTGGGGGCATAAAAGCTACTGTGGCAACAGTAAAAATTTTGATAATACGGTTTTGCTCAATATTAATTAAACCCATAAAAGTATCTTGTAGGTACTCTAAACGTTCAAAAGCAAATTTATTATGTTCTAAAAGCGAGCTGATGTCTTTAATCATAATCTTTAAAACACCCATAAATTCTTGCGGAAATATAGAAGATTTAATTAAGGATGAAAGTAAACGTTGCTTATCAATAATATTTTCGCGAAGCATCATATTGTCACTTTGCAGCGATGAAATTTTCAATAAATCTTCTTCATCAACACGTTCGTTGGTAGCTTTTAAACTTTTATTTAGTTCTGCAATTTCCTTTGCTATGTTTTCTATCAAATCTGCATCTTGATCTATGCAGGTTTCTAAAATGGTTGATAAAATTTGGTATCCATTTATATATAGTGTAGGGTTTGCTTTTATTTTCTTTACCGCCTCACCAAAAGTTTTTAAATCATCATCACGGTAAGTGAACAAAATTCCTTTTTCGAGAATAATAGATACCGGATTGTACTCAAAACCATGCTGCCTAACTGATAAAAAGTTGGAGTTGATAATGATTTCATTGTCCATTTCGCTAAAGCGTGATGAACTTTCAATTTCTTGCGATTCTTCTTCGGATGAATATTTAATATCGAAATAAGTTTCAATGGTTACCTTTTCTTCTATGGTTGGGTTCTGTAAATCAACCCAAACCAAACTTTCCATAGGTACTTCTCTTAAAGACTCTACATCTGTTTCTTTAGCTAGGCGGGTGTTTTTTTTGTAATATATTCTAAGCATCGGTAAACAAATTTAAGATTAAATTTCAATTCGTATCTTTGCAAAAATATTATTTGACATTGGAAAAAGCCTTAGCCTTCGGAGAAAAGAATTACAACTACTACAGTGCGCACTTAAAAAATAAGTATAAGGTGAAGCGTGTATATAAAGTTATTGTAGATGGAGGTTTTACTTGCCCAAACAGAGATGGCTCTAAAGGTTACGGAGGCTGTACTTATTGCAATGTAGATTCTTTTACGCCAACATCTCGCACCATGGAAACCATGAAACAGCAGATAGAGTTTGGGATGGAAAGAGCGTGGAAACATTATAAGGCAGAAAAATTTATCATCTATTTTCAACCAAATACCAATACCTATGCACCAACGCATTATTTGAAAACAATGTACGATGAGGCTTTAAGTGTTGATATGACTAATGTTGTAGGTTTGTCTGTGGGCACTCGCCCAGATTGTATTGATGTTGAAAAAATTGCTTTGTTAGAGAGCTATACCGATAGGTTAGATGTTGATTTGGAAATGGGTATGGAATCTATTTACAATGATACCTTAGCTCAAATTAACAGAGGTTGCTCTCACGATGAGTTTGTAGATGTGATGGCTTTGTTAACTAAATCTAAGCTGGACATTTGTGTGCATACCATTTTTGGTTTGCCTGGCGAAACACATGAAATGATGTTGGCTTACGCCGATGAAATTAATAAATACCCACAAATTAACTTTGTGAAGTTTCATCATTTACATATTGTAGAAGGTTCTATTATGGGTGCTAAATACAAAAAAGACCCATTTAAACTATTTACCTTACAAGAATATGCTGATTTTCTTTGTGAGTTATTACCCCGTTTAAGACCAGATGTAGTGATACAACGCTTATTCGGAATTTCTGATTTAGACATGCTAATTGCCCCAAAATGGGGTTTAAGAAAATCAGAGATACAAACTTTTATTGATAACGAAATTGAAAGAAAAGGAGTGGTGCAGGGGAGTCTTTATCGTTCATTAGTATTTTAGTTCATTGGTTCATTAGGCTTTTATAGTTTATAAAGTATTTGAGTTTATTAGCTGGTTAGGGGGTTTAGTTCATTGGTTCATTAGGGTTTTTAAGTGTACTAGTTACTAATGAACTTTATCTATCCAGACAATAAATCCTAATGAACTCCCACTACTAATGAACTCATCTATTTACACAACAAATACTAATGAACTTTATCTATCCAGACAATAAATCCTAATGAACTCCCACTACTAATGAACTCATCTATTTACACAACAAATACTAATGAACTTTATCTATCCACACAATAAATACTAATGAACTCCCACTACTAATGAACTCATCTATTTACACAACAAATACTAATGAACTCCCACTACTAATGAACTTTTTACCTATAAACTCCAAACATTTTCTCTACTGCAACTTCTCTATAATCAAAAATATCTTTGGTTTGTTTAGCTACAATTAAAGCATTTGCTATGCTTCCAATAAATCCGAAAGGGACAGCATAACTTAGTCTATCGGTCATTAATACACCGCCGTCTATTTCTTCAAAATGGTGTTCGTGGTGCCAAAACTTAAAAGGCCCAAATTTTTGTTCGTCTATAAAGTATTTTCCTTCTTTTACAGTTGTTATTTCTGTCATCCAATCCATTTTAATTCCTAAAAGTGGCGATACCTTATATGTAATAATCATTCCTTCATACATCTTAGTTTCGCTTGTATAATCAGAAGTGATGACGAAATTCATACTTGGAGGAGTAATTTTTGATAAATTTAATGGAGAAGAGAAAAAATCCCAAGCTTTTTCTAAACTTATCGGCAATTTTTGCTCGTAAAATACATGATTTGTTTTCATATCTTCTTAACAAGGTTTATTGTAAAAAGTTTTTGAATGCTTAATCTTTCATCAATCAATTATAATTTGCACTAAAATTGATAAACAGAATTTTAAATTTTAAAAGTTAATAAATTTTATTGTACCATTTTATTAGCGCAGTACGAACTTGCAAAAGCCTCTGGCTTAGCTTTAAAAACAAAGCCCATCCCTAAAATATAACCCATTGCTTCATGCAGTGCTGCGTTAGATTTAAAATTAGGACTGGTATTAATATCAGCATGAACCTCCAAATCAACATCGTATAAATCTAAAAGGTTACACAAAGAATAAGCACATTCAATAGATTTTTGAACTTCGGAGAGCATTCTTTCTTTAATGCTCATTTTTTGTAATGTTCTTTCTTGGTGAATAAACATAAAACCTCCTTTATGTTCTCTTAAAAAAACTATTACAGTGGCAAAATCTGTGATTTTACCTTTAACTTGAGAGTCTGTACCAATACAAACTTTTAATTTGTTTCCTAAACTGTACTCTTTTTCAATAGTTTGCTCTACTTCGGTAATGATAGAAGATTTGAGGGTTTCTCCGCTAAATTTTTTCCAAGTCATAAATCTATTTTTAATGACCCATTATTGAGGTCTATAAAAATAAGCGATTTTTAACTGACTTTTTATGAAAATAATATTATTTAATTGTTAACATAAGTCTTGTTGTCAACAAGTTATGATTAATTTTTAAGTCAAATCAGATTTAAGAACAATGGTTTTTTTATCCTAATTTATCACCTTGCTATTGTTAAACATAGTTTTTAAACTAACGTTTTGGTCAATGTTTTTAATGATATCTAAAATTGCACTTACAGAATTGGTATAAAACTCTTGATTTATACTTTCGAAATCATCTGTTGGTTTATGGTAATCTTTATGGTCTTCTACTCCAAAATAAATGAAAGGTATTTTTTTCTGATGAAAAGAATAATGGTCGCTTTGGTTGGCAGGGTCAACGCATTTAAATTTGATTAAAGATTTTTATTAGATAGTCGTTATCCCATCCTGCCTTAAGTCTT
>NZ_JBHULV010000019.1:0-5995 GCF_042684645.1 Pedobacter alpinus | reverse complement strand
CGGTTTTCCGGGTGGTTTGTTGCCTGTTTTATCCCGTAGCCGCCGGAAACGCCCTCAGACCGTCTGAGCGGTGCGGGCAATGCGACGTTATGGTAAATACCCCTTACCGGCGGCGCTGTGGCTGCCAGGTGAAGGTGGTTTCCGTAGCCTCGTATTTCTCCCGACGCATTTCCTGCGCCCGCCTGGCTTCACGTTCGTCCTGAATGGCACGAAGCACCCTTTCCCGCACCTGTTGTTTTACCGCCTTTGGCAGCGTTTTGTTCCCTTTCAGGCCCATGGCCAGTGCCTGAGCGACAAAGGCGTCCGCCAGGCGCTTTTCTTCAGCGGGAGTCAGTTTCAGGTGCGTCATAGTGGCCTCCGGGCGTCTCAGGTTTCCCGAACAGTTTAACCGCAGGTCCTCTCCTCATGCCAGTTAGCTTTCAGATGTGTCTATACCATCTGAAATGTAAGTGTGATGAATGTCTTAAATAATAAAATTTGTTGCCATGAGAAATTTTCGGGAAAAGACGCGATCTGCTTACAGGTGGCTCCGGGCGCTTTTTTGTGCCTGAAGATGAGAACTAATCTCATATATTGACACCTGAAAACGGGAGGAGTAAGGTAATAATTATACTGTGTATATGTACAGTGTGCGCCGGGAGACCGGTTAGAGATCAAGGGGTGAAAGTCCCCGACCATTGAAGGACCAGCAATCCACAAGGTCCCCGAGTCATGCGTTGCATACCGCGAGGTATGGGGCGAAGCGTTGACAGGGGTGTTGACAGGCCAGCCATTGAGCCACGAAATGTATATTAAATTACCGGGTGCCGACGTTGTACTGTTAACGGAAGGCAACATCATAGGGTGCGATACTGCGAGTGCCACATGGACCCGGCGGGGTCTGAGACCCTGGCATGTCAATACGATCTCTACGCGGGAACCGGGAGATCTCCCCTCTGACCATCTGCCAGTGTCGGAGATGGCCCGCACCGGGAAGACGAGGAGTCATAGCCGGTGATGTACGGAGAGGAGAAGTCGGACTCGCTCATAGTAGCGGCGAAGCAGGCGAACAACCCGAAAGGAGCGGAGTCAGTGGAGCGAAGGAGCGGGGCCAAGGGGAACGCGGAACAGCCACACATGCGCCGGACACAGAGCCGGGAAAGCATGTCACAGAGGCTGTCACGCGTGCGGGAAGCTGCGAAGCAGCGGAAGAAAGAACGGTTTACAGCATTGTTCCACCTGCTGACAGTCGAAGCACTGGAAGCCGCATTCCTCTCCCTGAGCAGGAAAGCGGCCGCCGGAGTGGATGGCATCAGGTGGATGGACTACGCCGGAAACATGAAGAACAACATAACAGATCTGCACCGGAGGCTACATCAGGGCAGCTACAGGGCGCAGCCCGGCAGGCGTCACTACATCCCAAAAGCGGATGGAAAACAACGCCCGCTCGGCATCGCCTCGCTGGAGGACAAGATCGTCCAGTATGCGCTGGTGAAAATCCTGAACGCAGTCTATGAAAACGACTTTATGGGGTTCTCATACGGGTTCAGACCCGGGCGAAGCCAGCACGATGCACTGGACGCACTGGCCACAGGGCTGGTACGCACTAACGTAAACTGGGTACTGGATGCCGACATCAGTCAGTTCTTCGACAGGGTGAGCCACGAATGGCTGATCAGGTTCACAGAGCATCGGATCGGCGACCGGAGGGTAATCAGGCTCATACGTAAGTGGCTCACAGCCGGGACGTCGGAGGAGGGTCAATGGCGAGCAACGGAGGAAGGCACCCCACAGGGTGCGGTCATCTCACCGCTGCTGGCAAACATATACCTCCACTACGTCTTCGATCTGTGGGCGCATCAGTGGCGACGTCGCTATGCCACAGGCAATGTGGTAATGGTCAGATACGCCGATGACATCGTCATCGGGTTCGACAAACGATACGATGCCCGGCGCTTCCGTATAGCCATGCAGCGCAGACTGAGGGAGTTCGGACTCACGGTTCACCCGGAGAAAACCCGTCTGATGGAGTTCGGCCGCTTCGCTGCCGAAAACCGTGCCATCAGGGGAAAAGGCAAACCAGAAACGTTCAACTTCCTCGGGTTCACGCACATCAGCGGGAAAGATCGCAACGGCAGGTTCATGCTGATACGAAAGACCCGCCGGGATCGGATGACGGCAACTCTGAAAGCCATCAAAGACGGTCTGCGAAGGCGCTGGCATTACTCAATCCCCGAACAGGGAAAATGGCTCAGGAGAGTGGTTCAGGGATACCTGAACTATCACTCGGTACCGGGCAACTTCCCCACCATGCAGAAGTTCAGGACACACGTAACAAACCTCTGGCGCCGGGCGCTCAGGCGCAGGAGCCAGAAGGATGATACGACCTGGACGAAAGCAAACAAACTGGCAGCCGCATGGCTACCAAGGGTTCGGGTTCTTCATCCATGGCCTGTGGAGCGGTTCACCGCCAGACACCCGAGGCAGGAGCCCGGTGCGTAAATCGCGCACGCCGGGATCTGTGCGGGGGGTATCCGGTAACGGGTATCCCTACCGCGACATGTTGGCTTTAATTTATTGTTTTAAATGTCAAAGAGGAAAACGGTATGAGTGGTGGAGACGGTCGAGGTCCGGGTAATTCAGGTCTGGGACATAATGGTGGTCAGGCCAGTGGGAATGTGAACGGTACGTCTGGTAAAGGTGGCCCTTCATCAGGTGGTGGTACGGATCCAAACAGCGGGCCGGGCTGGGGTACGACGCATACGCCGAATGGAGATATTCATAACTATAATCCGGGGGAGTTTGGTAACGGCGGGAGTAAACCCGGTGGTAATGGTGGTAACAGCGGCAATCATAGCGGTAGCTCTGGTGGCGGACAGTCTTCGGCCACTGCGATGGCCTTCGGTCTGCCTGCCCTGGCTACTCCGGGGGCTGAAGGACTGGCTTTATCAGTTTCCGGCGATGCGTTGTCGGCCGCCGTTGCTGATGTGCTGGCTGCCCTGAAGGGGCCGTTTAAGTTTGGTCTGTGGGGGATTGCGATCTACGGTGTGCTGCCTTCTGAGATTGCAAAAGATGATCCGAAAATGATGTCAAAAATTATGACGTCATTACCGGCCGATGCGGTGACGGAGACTCCGGCAAGTACTTTACCACTGGACCAGGCGACGGTTCGTGTCAGACAACGGGTTGTGGATGTGGTGAAGGATGAGCGGCAGCATATTGCGGTTGTCGCAGGTCGGCCAATGAGTGTCCCTGTGGTGGATGCGAAACCGACAAAACGTCCGGGGGTATTCAGTGTGTCGATTCCGGGTCTCCCGTCTCTGCAGGTGAGCGTACCGAAAGGTGTTCCGACAGCGAAAGCCCCGCCAAAAGGCATTGTTGCTGAAAAAGGTGATTCACGTCCGGCTGGTTTTACAGCCGGTGGTAACTCCCGTGAGGCCGTTATTCGTTTCCCGAAAGAGACCGGACAGAAGCCGGTTTATGTGTCGGTGACAGATGTTCTTACCCCGGCACAGGTAAAACAGCGTCAGGAGGAAGAAAAGCGTCGCCAGCAGGCATGGGACGCCGCTCATCCGGAAGAGGGGCTGAAAAGAGACTATGATAAAGCGAAAGCTGAGCTGGATGCCGAAGATAAAAATATTGCGACCTTAAACAGCCGCATTGCATCGACAGAGAAGGCGCTCCCCGGTGCAAGGGCTGCTGTTCAGGAAGCCGATAAAAAGGTAAAAGAGGCAGAGGCAAATAAAGATGATTTTGTGACTTATAACCCGCCTCATGAATATGGCTCCGGGTGGCAGGATCAGGTTCGCTATCTTGATAAGGATATTCAGAATCAGAATGAGAAATTAAAAGCGGCTCAGGCATCTTTAAACGCAATGAATGAATCCTTATCCAGAGATAAGGCTGCACTTACCGGGGCGATGGAGAGCCGGAAACAAAAGGAGAAAAAAGCGAAGGATGCAGAAAATAAGTTAAATGAGGAAAAGAACAAGCCTCGCAAGGGGACTAAAGACTACGGCCATGATTATCATCCAGTACCTAAAACAGAAGACATAAAGGGACTTGGAGAGTTAAAGCGAGGTGATCCTAAAACACCTAAACAAGGTGGTGGTGGTAAGCGGGCCCGATGGTATGGCGATAAAAAACGTAAAATTTATGAATGGGATTCCCAGCACGGTGAGCTTGAAGGGTATCGTGCCAGTGATGGCGAACACCTAGGCGCATTTGATCCCAAAACGGGTAAGCAGGTTAAAGGGCCAGATCCAAAACGGAACATTAAAAAATATCTTTGAGAGGTAAATATGGGGCTTAAATTACGTTTGACATGGTTTGATAAGAAAACTGAAGAGTTTAAAGGGGAAGAGTATTCTAAAGACTTTGGTGACGATGGTTCTGTCATTGAAAGCTTGGGAATGCCTTTAAAGGATAATATTAATAATGGTGAGTTTGATTTGAAGAAAGAATGGGTTCCTTTACTACAGCCATTTTTTAAAAATCAAATAAAACCTGATGTGGATAATTGTTATATAGCTTTTGATTATCGGGACGGTAACTGGTAACAAAAAATTATCAAGGATGATTTGAAATACTGACTTCCGGTGTTCAGGGATGAATGCCGGAGTCTTTAAATACAGGGAAAGTATATGAAAAAGGTAAAGACTATTTTTCTTTTTATATTGATTGTTGCTGGCTTTCTTCTGGCCGCATGTCAGGCAAATTATATCCGGGATGTTCAGGGCGGAACGGTGGCACCATCGTCCTCCTCTGAACTGACGGGGATCGCGGTTCAGTAGAAAAGATCAAAGGATCTTCTTGAGATCCTTTTTTTCTGCGCGTAATCTTTTGCCCTGTAAACGAAAAAACCACCTGGGGAGGTGGTTTGATCGAAGGTTAAGTCAGTTGGGGAACTGCTTAACCGTGGTAACTGGCTTTCGCAGAGCACAGCAACCAAATCTGTCCTTCCAGTGTAGCCGGACTTTGGCGCACACTTCAAGAGCAACCGCGTGTTTAGCTAAACAAATCCTCTGCGAACTCCCAGTTACCAATGGCTGCTGCCAGTGGCGTTTTGCGTGCTTTCCCGGGTTGGACTCAAGTGAACAGTTACCGGATAAGGCGCAGCAGTCGGGCTGAACGGGGAGTTCTTGCTTACAGCCCAGCTTGGAGCGAACGACCTACACCGAGCCGAGATACCAGTGTGTGAGCTATGAGAAAGCGCCACACTTCCCGCAAGGGAGAACGGCGGACAGGTATCCGGTAAACGGCAGGGTCGGAACAGGAGAGCGCAAGAGGGAGCGACCTACCGGAAACGGTGGGGATCTTTAAGTCCTGTCGGGTTTCGCCCGTACTGTCAGATTCATGGTTGAGCCTCACGGCTCCCACAGATGCACCGAAAAAGCGTCTGTTTATGTGAACTCTGGCAGGAGGGCGGAGCCTATGGAAAAACGCCACCGGCGCGGCCCTGCCGTTTTGCCTCACATGTTAGTCCCCTGCTTATCCACGGAATCTGTGGGTAACTTTGTATGTGTCCGCAGCGCCCGCCGCAGTCTCACGCCCGGAGCGTAGCGACCGAGTGAGCGAGGAGGCGCAATTTCCCCGGCACCTGCAAGACGGTCACCGGACGCGCTGATGTGGGATATTGTCCCCTGATTAAGTCTTTCTATTCCCTGACGATCAATTATCAGGATAGGTGAACCATGTCGGTTTTTCGCTGAACATTTTACGTTAACCTATCTCTGTTGCTTTTTTCTCCTTGCGGAGAAATGCAAGTCATCCCCGCTGGGGCGTGGCTGACTTCAGGGGAAAAGACCTTGCTTACGCTGGCTGGACGCCACCGACGCACGGTCTTTTCCCCTCTTTCTGGCTCTGTCCGGCTGGACGCCGGCCACGCCAGAAATTCACCCGGCCCCCGTCAGGCTCACGCCTGACCACCCACAAAAATCCACGGTGCTGGACGCACCTGACGAAGCAGCAAAGCTGCTCCTGATTTTGCGGGTGGTCAGCCGCTCGCTATGGCGAA
>NZ_JBHULV010000018.1:2438-2677 GCF_042684645.1 Pedobacter alpinus | reverse complement strand
TTTAATTTGCGGCAGGTGTAAATACTCATAAGGCAATCCTTCAGATTTCAGTAAAAAACGAAGCCCGTAAACGGTATGCTTAAAATAGGTTTATGAAGGGGTCTTGGATTGCTTTTGCAGGTAAAAGAGATACTCGTGTACCTGCTCTTGATCTAACAGTGTGGGGATTTTACCATAAAATAGGGAGATGGCTGCCACATGGTGAGCGTAATTTCTAAATGTACTTTGGCTTCTACCTA
>NZ_JBHULV010000018.1:0-2394 GCF_042684645.1 Pedobacter alpinus | reverse complement strand
CTTCAAAATTCTTTTTTTTGTCATATCTATTGATTTTTATTTATCTTTCATACGGATAGGAACAAGGTCAGGTTATCGAGCGATAAGTTACCGAAGGTTTAGTTCAACAGCAGGTTTGCATTATGCCCGGGTGAGGTGGTTCTTGTTCTGTTCTGCTTTTTATTACTTTAGTGCTCGGGCGACAATGAAGTGCTATCTATTCGGGCACAACGTAAACCTGTAAACGTTAGCAGTAAGCCTAAAAAACGACTCTTTCAAAAATTTATCAATTAAAATTGTAAAGAAACTACATATAATAAGTTAATATTACTCATAAAAAAGATTATTATCTCTATATTTGCAGATGAATTTCAAAATTTAGGATAAAAATGATAATAAATTTTAGTGTACAAAATTTCGGCTCAATCAAGGATAAACAAATCCTTTCTTTTGAAGCTGACAAATCGACCCATCTTGAAGATTATTATGTAATTAAAACCTCTAGTGAACTCCGACTTCTTAAATTAGCATTAATCTATGGAGCTAATGCATCTGGTAAAACGACTATCTTAAAAGCACTTGAATTTTTAAGAGACCTAGTTTTAGAACCTGCAAAAAAAAAGACAGAATCTTTTGATTTTTCACCTTTTCTTTTTGATTCTAAATCACCAAATCAAAACTCAATCATTTCTATTGACTTTATACAAAGTGAAACTCGATATTTTTACGAGGTAGAATTCAATAAAAGTTCAATAACAAGAGAGTTATTAAATGTTTATAATACTACAAAGTCGAATGTTTTTACGCGTACTACTGACCTTGAAAAACAATTTACTGAAATAACATTTGGTAGCAAAGTAAAAAAAGATAAGACATTTAAAAAAACTTTAGAGTCTAACACTTTATGGAATAATACTGTTTTAGGTGGGTTTATTAAAACTAACATTGAATTAAAAGAGTTAAAAGATGTTGTTGATTGGTTTGAACATTATTTAAACCCATTAATCTTTACTAGAACTGAATTGGACAGTTATGTAACTTCTAGAATTGACAACTCATCAATAAACAAAAATATTGTTGTCAATATACTTAAAAAGGCAGACTTTAATATCTCAAATATCATAATAAACGAAGAGGAAAATGATATACCTGAAGGCTTTTTAGAGTTTATAGAAAAGCAACTAAAAGCTCCACAAGAAAGATTAAATGAATTAAAAAGTAAAGGAAAGATAACATCCGTAAATTTAGAATTCGAGCATACGGTAAATGAACAAAAATACAAATTACCTTTTGACCTTGAATCCGAAGGAACTAAAAGATATTATGGTTTTGCGGGTCTTTTAAGCTTATTGATTCAAAATTCAATAGCCTTTCCTATTGATGAATTAGAGGCATCTTTACATCCAGAACTATATATTCACTTTCTGTTATCCTTTTTAATTAACTCTAAACACTCTCAAATTATCGCAACTACCCACAATAGAGAGATATTAACAAATAAAGATATTTTCCGGAACGATGTAATTTGGTTTACTGACAAATCTGATTTCAGTTCAACAGAACTCTATTCACTTTCGGACTTTGACAGTACTGTTATTCGAGACACGAGCAATATCTTCAACGCATACAAAGCTGGCAAGTTAGGAGGAGTTCCTAATTTAGGTGATTATTATATCGACCTTAACAATGAGAACTAGCAAAAGTCTGAATAGAAATAAAAATCCGAATTTTGCTATTGTCATTGATGGCGAAACTGAATTTTGGTATTTTCAAATGTTAGTCAGAAATGAACGAGACAATTTAA
Source organism: Pedobacter alpinus (assembly GCF_042684645.1). Taxonomy (NCBI): domain Bacteria; kingdom Pseudomonadati; phylum Bacteroidota; class Sphingobacteriia; order Sphingobacteriales; family Sphingobacteriaceae; genus Pedobacter; species Pedobacter alpinus. Next base: position 611 of record NZ_JBHULV010000018.1, on the reverse strand, counting down.
ATGTTCGAATTAAACCCGAATTACCATCAAAAAAATCCCTCATTGATCAATTTAAATTAGTTAAGCAACTTTCTGAAGATTATACTAAAACATTTTGGATTGTTGATTTAGATGTAGTTTTAAAAGAAACACGAGAAGTCAAAAAGGGAGAAAAAACTAGAATTCAAGAATTAGAAGAATACATAAATATACTGAGTAAAAAGTATCCTGAAACTATAGTTCTTATTGTTAACAATCCTTGCTTAGAGTTTTGGTTATTATTGCATTTTGAATCAACCTCCAAATTTTTCGATACTTGTGCTAGTGCTGAAAAACAGCTAAAAAAGCATTTAAAAGATTACGAAAAAACCGAAAAGTATTTTACAAAGCAAAACAATGACATCTATTTAAAATTGAAGCCACATTTAAAAAACGCATTAAATAATGCTAAAAAACTTGGTCAATTCAATATCAAAGAATCAAATAGTGCTATATCAGAAATGCAATTATTTTTTGAAGCAAAAGAATTTGGACAACTTTTTAAATAACTCTGAAAAAGGCCTACTGCTAACAGCTAAGGTTTCGTTGGGCTCGGAGAGCCAACAATGAAACCGTGGTTGAACGGAACCGGA
>NZ_JBHULV010000017.1:0-68313 GCF_042684645.1 Pedobacter alpinus | reverse complement strand
TCACCATAAGTACTTTGCACATCTTTTCAACAGGAAATACTTTTCGGTGTTCTTTTATAAATCCGAATATCCTGGATATGAAATATCTGAGAAAACTCCTATTTTTTTGCAGCAGTTAAGAAGTCATTAGAGTTGCGAACTGATCTTGGAACAGGATGGAGCAAAGGCTGGAAGATCAACTGGTGCGCCAGGCTGAAAAGATGGCGACCATGCCTACAAATTGATCAGAAGTTTGCTCAATTATGTAGATGCCATTGAAAGGAATGGAGATCAGGATGGAAATTATGCAAATTTTTTTGATGTCCATCCGCCTTTTCAGATTGATGGCAACTTCGCAGGAGCAGCTGACATGGCGGAAATGCTTTTGCAAAGCCATCTGGGATACATTGATTTATTTCCGTATTGCCAAAAATATGGACTCAAGGAAATGTCAGCGGTTTACGTTCCATGGGAGGATTTCAATTTGCCTTAACATGGAAGGATGGCGTGTTGCAGTATTCAGAGATCTTATCCACTTTAGGAAATATTAGCACTATTAAATCACCGTTCCAATTTAAAATTAAGGGCTTGAACAAAAAACCTGAAAAGTTAGCAGGTGGATACCGACTGGAGTTTCAGACGGTGAAAGGTGAGAAGTCCTTGCTAGTGAAAGATTGAAAACTCATCAATAATACATGGCACTGTAGCTTTTGTTCTTCTACAAAAACAGAGGCAATAATTATAAATGTTATATAGACATTTATAGAAAATTACTATATTTGGTTAGGGTTAAAACTAGCGGTTCTTTCAGGTACCTATTATTTTACTGAGTATAATAGGATTGATGTTCGTTGTTATAGATTTTGCAATAAATAAAACCCTTAAACCGAATATAAATCATCCCATGTTAATAAAAATTAAAGGATTCATATTGCTTATTTTATTTGTTATAATCTTATTAGAAATAGAAACAAAAGCGATTGAAAATCCTTCAGTTATTTCATTAGGAATTGAAAAAGGATTGTCTAAAAATTCTGTTAGATGCATATACAAGGACAAAAAAGGTTTTATGTGGTTTGGTACACATGATGGGTTAAATCATTTTGACCATAGCGGAATAGTAAATTATGATAGCATTGTTGGTCAAGGAACTGACTTTAAGATCAGCTTGCCAAAAGGTAAAGGTCACTATGGCGATCAATTTATATACGAAGAAGAAAACAGACCAATGCTGATTCCGGAACTTATTGAAGATGATGGTACAATTGATGTATTAAATTTAATGGAAGAACATGAGATTGAGGAAAGCAAACAAGCCATTGAATTAGATCCAACTACAGAAAAAAACGCAATATTAATTGTAGAAGATCATCCAGAAATTAGAAATTACATCAAGCAAATATTTAAGTCAGCTTACTTAATATATGAGGCAGAAGACGGATCACATGGTTATGAACTAGCAAAAAAAAATGTGCCTGATATTGTGATTATTGATTTGATTATGAAAGAGTTAAATGGTGTTGGTCTTTGTATAAAAATTAAATCAAATCTAGAGCTAAGCCATATTCCGGTTATTTTACTTACATCAAGTTCATCATCAGAAATTAAATTAAAAGGGATTGAACAAGGTGCTGATGATTTTATTACAAAACCTTTCGACAGGCATATTCTAATTGCCCGTGTAGTCAATTTGTTAAAAAGTAGAAGTACTTTACAAAGATACTTTTTTAAAGAAACTACCCTTAAATCTGAAGATTTTAAGGTGTCCACAGCGTACAAAGAGTTTTTAGAAAAATGTATCTCAATAACCGAAAAACACATCCAAGATCCAGATTTTAATGTAAAAATCTTAGCTAATGAATTGGCAACAGCACCATCATTATTGTATAGAAAAGTAAAATCAATATCGGGTAAAGTACAAATGAATTTATTAGGTACATAAGGCTAAGAAAGGCCGCTCAGTTACTAGTGAATACTGATAACAATATTAACCAAACTGAAATGCTTTGTGGCTTTAATGATGTAAGGTGTTTTAGAGAGCAGTTTAGCAAATTGTTTGGGATTAAGCCTTCAGAATACAATAAAAAATATAGAAGTAATTTATCTAACAAACATAGGGAAATCAGGTAATTTTAATTGGCTATCTACTTAAGTTTGTTTATCCCTCTAATTTGCAAAATTTATCCCTCATGGGTTATACTAAAATGATGGTTCTTTGAACAAAAGCATAAACATAAAATTTAACTAACCAAATATGAAACCATTATGATTTTTCCAAAGCACATAGTACAATGAATAAAATCATGATAGCGTTATTAACATTAAAACTTAATTTATACAGATGAAAAACTGTCAATTCTTTAGATCATTGCAGCTAAGCTTTGGTTTGCAAAAAGAGTGTTTAAAAAAGCATCAATCCATCACAAATCTAAACACTAAATTTCTTCAAGTAATAGCTTATGGTTAACAAATTTATTTTAGTGATATGCTTTTTCGTACACCTCCATCTTGTTGCGCAGGGCCAAACAAAAACTGAGGTTTTAGCTGCCATAAACAAAGCCAATACTTATTGGCAACAGCAAAACAAACCCCAGCAATGGGCATTTTGGGATCATGCCGCTTACCATACAGGTAACATGGAAGCCTATGAAATTACTAAAAACGAAGCTTACAAAACTTACTCAACCACTTGGGCTAACCATAATAAATGGATGGGTGCAAAAAGTACAGATCAAACCAAATGGAAATATAAATATGGCGAAACCGATGAATTTGTATTGTTTGGCGATTGGCAAATCTGTTTTCAAACGTATGTAGATTTGTACAATCTTGATCCAGTACCTCATAAAATTGCCCGAGCAAAAGAAGTAATGGAGTACCAAATGTCAACTGCAGCAAATGATTATTGGTGGTGGGCAGATGGCTTATATATGGTTATGCCTGTAATGACTAAAATGTACAAGATAACGGGTAATCAGTTGTACTTGGATAAACTTTATGCCTATTTTATGTACGCCAATAGTATCATGTACGATCAGAAAGAAAAGTTATACTATCGTGATGCAAAATATGTTTACCCAGCGCATAAAAGTGCAAATGGAAAGAAAGATTTTTGGGCTAGGGGCGATGGTTGGGTTTTCGCAGGACTGGCAAAGGTTTTAAAAGATTTGCCAAAAAATGATCCTCACCGTGAGGAGTTTCTAACCAAGTATAAAAATATGGCCAAAGCAATTTTAAAAAGTCAGCAGATAGCTGGTTATTGGACCAGAAGTATGCTCGATGCCAAACATGCACCTGGACCAGAAACCAGTGGAACAGCATTTTTTACTTATGGTTTATTATGGGGAATTAATAATGGTGTGCTCAAAGAAAATAAATACCTTCCGGCAGCAAAAAAGGCATATAATTACCTTACCAAAAAAGCATTACAGGCTAACGGAAAAGTTGGTTTTGTCCAGCCAATTGGCGAAAAAGCAATTCCAGGACAAGTAGTAGATGCAAATTCTACCGCAAATTTTGGTGTAGGGGCTTTTTTATTAGCCAATTGCGAAATGTATAGATTTTTAACACATAAATAATAGATATGAATTTAGTTACTAAGACATTATCCTTTGGATTTTTAATCCTCTTTTTAGGCTTCGGTAATGTAGCTGCACAAAAGAAAAGCAAAACTACAAAAGCTGTTCCTTTAACCGATAGACAAGTTTGGTTAAATGAAATGGATAAAATGGTAAGGCCGGTAATATATAATTTGGCTAAGGATAGCTTACGCATAGTTATGCCTAAAGTTACTTCTATCCATATCGATAATAAAGAACATCGCATTAAAGTACAATATGTAGAGGTTTTAGGTAGGGTTTTAAGCGGTATTGCACCTTGGTTGCAGTTAGAAGGCGGCTCTACAGAAGAAATCGCCTTACGTAAACAGTACCGTGAATGGGTTATTGCCGGACTTAAAAACTCGCTAGATTCTAATGCTAAAGATTTCATGAACTATGATATTGGCGGTCAGCAATTGGTTGATGCTTCTTTCGTAGCATTGGCGTTTATACGTGCGCCTTGGCTTTGGCAAAACTTGGATAAAAAGAATCAGGCTTTAATGATGAAATCTATAGCTACCACAAGAAAGTTTAAACCAGCATTTTCAAATTGGTTACTTTTCTCTGCGGTTAACGAATCTTTCATGGCTAAATTTGGTTACGATTGGGATGTGATGCGTGTAGATTATGCCTTGCAACAGATGGAGCAATGGTATGTAGGCGATGGCATGTACAAGGATGGGAGCAGTTATGCTTTCGACTATTACAATAGCTATGTAATTCATCCTTATTTGGGTACATTGGTAGATGTAATTGGAAAAAAAACATCATCGTACAATGCCATGTTCGATAAAATTAGAAAGCGTAATGAGCGTTATGCAGTAATTCAAGAAAGATTAATTAATACCGATGGAACTTACCCTGCAACAGGAAGATCTATTGTTTATCGTGGTGCAGCATTTCATCATTTGGCAGATATGGCCTACAAAAAGTTGTTGCCTAAACAACTTAATCCAGAACAAGTACGTTGCGCTTTAACTGCAGTAATTAAAAAAACTTTAGAAAGCCCAACAACCTATAAAAATGGTTGGCTTACTATTGGGCTATATGGCGAGCAACCTGATTTAGGCGATTTTTATAACAATCAGGGCAGTCCGTATATTTGTAGTAATATTTTTTTACCGTTAGGTTTGCCAGAAACTGATGCTTTTTGGGCAAATGCGCCAGCCAAATGGAGTGCTCAAAAAATATGGAGTGGCGAAGATTTTCCAAATGATCATAGTGTAGATGTAAGATAGATGTATAAAATTTCAGTTGTTTTTTTATTGTTTGTAGGTATAAGTTTTTCTGCGGAAAGCCAAGAAAAAACATCAATAAGTCCCATTGCCACTAATGGATGGGCAACAAATCTATCAATGCGGTTGTATTTTAAAAAAAATGCCTTAACTACTTTTAAAAATAACCAATATGCTGCTTATTACAATGCTGATCAGTTTGTTGTGTTAGCCGAAAGGAAGCTAAACTCGCAAAATTGGGAAGTGATGCAAAAACCTTGTAAAGGCGATAAAACTGCTACACATAAATCTATCAGTATCATAGTTGATGGTGAGGGTTTTTTGCACCTGGCTTGGGGGCAACATAATAACAATTTAAACTATGCAAAATCTGTAAAATCAGAAAGTTTGGTAACGGGTAAAAGGAAGCCATGATAAGCTCAAAGGAAAATAAAGTAATTTATCCTGAGTCTCGAATTATCTGTTTTGTATTAACTTTAATGCTTTTTAGCTATGGAGTTAGTGCTGCCCAACTTGCAAAATTAAAGGTTTTTACACCTGTAAAAATTTGGACTGATGATAAAGGCCTTCATATCAATGCACATGGCGGAGGTATTACAACCTACAAGAGAGTTTACTACGGCAACGAACTTACTTTTACTACCACATCAACAGGTAATTCAATATTCAATTTTATGTCAAGGTATGTTATTGGAGCTGCCATTGCGATTTACGATGTTGAAATTACAAAAGATGCGGGAGATAAGATAACATAGAGAGGTTTGGTTTATGGCCTAGATCAACATCCAATAGTAAATGATACAAAAAATTAAACATACCAATGCGGTTATGGACAAATATAGGTTAGCATTAAAAGATCTCTTGCAGAAGATAAATTACCACCCTAGGGTTTATTCAATAAATGCAAAATTGGTTGGTTTAGTGATGATATTACTTTTAAGACTACTGCAAAATGAAAAATCACCTATACTTTTAACTCCCTAATACTTTATAAAAACTAAAATACACCATGAATTTTTTAAAATTATTACCCCTAACTTTTATCGTCTTGATGTTTGCTTTGCCCCTTTGGGCACAAAACAACGATTGGGAAAACCCCAGTTTGGTTAACATCGGTATGGAAAAGCCACATGTTACCTTCATGCTTTTCGATAACCAGAAAGATGCACTGACAGATGATTATGCTCGCTCTAATAACTTTAAATCTTTAAATGGCAATTGGAAATTTAACTATGTTGATCAGTATAAAGATAAACCAACCGCATTTATCAATTCAAATTTTAACGATTCAGGTTGGGCAAATCTAACTGTTCCATCAAATTGGGAATTAAATGGCTTTGGTATCCCAATTTATACCAATATCACTTACCCATATCCAAGAAATCCCCCATTTATTGGTGCAAATAATCCAGTGGGTACTTACCGTAAAACATTTACTATCCCAGAAAACTGGGATCAAAAAGAAATTGTTTTACATTTTGGGTCAATCTCTGGTGCGGCGTTTGTTTATGTAAACGGTAAAAAGATAGGTTTAAGCAAAGCTTCCAAAACACCAAGCGAATTTAACATTACCAAACACCTAAAAAAGGGAGAAAATCAATTAACCGTTCAGGTTTTCCGTTGGCATGACGGGAGCTATCTAGAAGACCAAGATTTTTGGCGTTTAAGTGGTATTGAAAGAGATGCCTATCTATACGCTTTGCCCAAGTTGGCAATATGGGATTTCTTTTTAAAGGGAGATTTAGATTCGAAATATGTAAATGGCTTATTTAGTGCTGCGGTAGATATCCGCAGGTTTGTAGGGAATGATATCAAAAGCGGTAGTGTTTCCGTATCATTATTAGATAAACAAGGTAAATCTGTCTATACCGATTCGCAAAATTTCAGCGTCAATGGAGATAGTATCCAAACTTTAAATTTTAGTACAAGCATTAAAAATCCATTAAAATGGAATGCTGAAACTCCTAATTTATACAATTGTGTGATTAGCCTAAAGGATAACAATGGTAAACTATTAGGCGTTACGTCTCACAAAGTAGGCTTCCGTAAGGTGGAAATTAAAAACGCCCGCTTATTGGTAAATGGAATGGCAATATCTGTACATGGGGTAAACAGACATGAACATGATGAAGTTACCGGACACACCACCACCAAAGATTTGATGTTGAAGGATATCAGATTGATGAAAGAGTTAAATATCAACGCGGTTAGGCTTTCACATTATCCAAATGATCCGCTTTGGTACAAATTATGTGATGAGTATGGTTTGTATTTAGTTGATGAAGCTAATATTGAAACCCATGGTATGGGAGCAGAATTTCAGTCAAGATTTGACAAAAGTAAACACCCAGCCTATTTGCCAGAATGGGCAGCAGCACATGTAGACAGAACAGTACGAATGGTAGAGCGAGATAAAAACCATGCATCTATCATTATTTGGTCTTTAGGAAATGAATGTGGCAATGGTAAGGTTTTTCATGATAATTACAAATGGATTAAAAACCGCGACAATACTAGGCCAGTTCAGTTCGAACAAGCGGGTGAAGACTGGAATACAGATATTGTGGCACCAATGTATCCAAGCATTGGTAATATGCAGAAATATGCCCTAGACACCACTAAAACCCGTCCATATATCATGTGCGAGTATTCGCATGCAATGGGAAATAGTAGTGGTAATTTCAGAACCTATTTCGAGATTATACGCAATAGCAGAAATATGCAAGGTGGTTTTATTTGGGATTGGGTTGATCAAGGCATTAAAACAAAAGACTTAAATGGTAAAACATTTTGGGCTTATGGTGGCGACTTAGGTAGTTTTTATTGGCAAAATGATGAGAATTTCTGTGCTAACGGATTGGTGTCGGCAGATAGGACACAGCATCCAGGTGCTTATGAAGTTAAAAAAGTTTATCAACCTATTATTATTACAACTAAAGATATCAACAAAGGATTGTTCCAAGTAAAGAATATTTTCGATTTTACAAATCTTAAGCATTATAACTTTAAATGGGAAATGTTTAAAAATGGTGAAAAAGTAAACGAAGGTACTTTCGGGGTAGATTTAGGTCCTCATGAGACCAAAGATTTACAATTGAATTTACCAAAATACAAAGCTGCCGTGGGTACAGAATTTTACCTGAACATCTACGCTACCACAAACAGTGAAAGTCCGTTGTTGGCTGCAGGTTTTGAAGTAGCCAGAGAGCAGTTTGCATACGCCGGAGATTATTTTGCAAAAGAAATAACTACCAATGCTAAATTGACTGTTAAAAAAGACGACAATAAAATTAGCTTTAGCGCTGGCAATGTAAAAGGTGAATTTGATATTAAAGCAGGAAGAATAAATGCTTACAGCAATGGCGATAATAGATTTACAAATTTCTTAGAACCTTATTTTTGGAGAGCGCCAACTGATAACGATTTCGGAAATGATATGCAAAGTAAATTGGCGGTATGGCGTTCTGCACATTTGAATATGCTATTGAAAAATGTTAAAATTGGTGAGCAAAATGCACAGGGTTTACCTATTGAGGTAACTTGGTTATTGGGGAATATAAATGTGCCTTACCAAATTTCCTATTTGATACAAAATGATGGGTCGATTAAGGTTACTGCATCAATGGATTTTTCTGGAACAGAATTGCCCGAGTTACCAAGGTTCGGAATGAGAACTTCCTTATCAAATTGGTATTCAGATTTAAGTTATTATGGAAGAGGTCCACAAGAAAATTATTTAGATCGTAATGAAGGTTCTTTCTTGGGAATTTACAAGGATAAAGTAGAAAACCAATATTTTAAAGGTTATATCCGTCCTCAAGAAAGTGGCAATAAAACCGATGTACGCTGGTTAAGCTTAACCAATAATAATGGTATGGGTATTAAAATTGAAGGTTTACAACCTATAGGTTTTAGTGCCTTAAATCATAGTACTGAAGATTTGGATCCTGGATTGACAAAGAAACAACAACATCCGACAAATCTCCCTGTCAGAAACCAAGTGTTTTTAAATGTGGATTTAAAACAACGTGGAGTAGGTGGCGACGACAGTTGGGGTGCGCTTCCACATCGTGAATTCCGATTATTAGATAAGAAGTATAGCTACAGTTACACCATTAGTCTGATAGATAAATAGCCAATAAAATACTTAAAGAATTATAGTTTTCGGCGTTTTTAATTAAATAGCTATATGTTAAATAGAAAATATTTTTCAATTGCGCTGGTCGCAATACAGGTATCTTTTGTCTTCAATAGGGCAGTTTGATAAGATGAGGAAGATTACATATTGTTTTTTATTGAATTGAACCATGAGCTGGAGATTAAATTCATACTTACATCACTCTTTAAGAGCGTTTGAACGAAGATTTATCGCATTTACTTTATTATGGTAGTTTATTTTTAAAATTGACAGATTCTGTCTTTCAGGGGATTAAAAGTTCTGTGCCCGAAGTTTGCGGTACTGGTGAACACGGCATTTCAGAATTAGAATCGGTTCATTTCGGTCAAAATTGATCAGTTTAAATTGTTGATAGCCATAGTTTTCTATTTGTATGTGTGTTTTTTGTCCGATATCTGTACCTTCGGCAAACGGAGTGAGTGTTTTTACTTATTTCTCTAGCAGATTTGACCATTTCGATCTTTTGGATAGAGAGTCAAAATATAAAATTCCTCCGTGGGTCGAAGTTGCCAGATTTTCTTAATTTGCTATTCCAATTATAGGGTTCAATTAAAATATATGGTAAGTAATGAAGCAAATTATTAATCTGTTCACCATCTTTATTTTAGCATTAACTACTGCTGAAGCTCAAGATTTAGTTTTTCATCCCTTAAATGTTAAAAATGGATTAAGCGATAATCAGGTTCGTTATATCATCCAGTTGCCCGATGGTAGAATGGTCTTTAAAACGAGTGGAAATATTAATATCTATGATGGTGCAAATTTTAAATATATCCATCAGGACTCACGTCATATTTATCCATTAAAGGGCTATGATGGGTTTTACCGCATTTATCAAAGTAGCGATTCTACACTTTGGATAAAAGATCACCAAAAATTGATGCTCGTTGATCTAACAACGGAAAAGTATATCTCAAATTTGGCCAATTATTTTAAAAACATCGGATTTAAAGAACAAATTGATGATGTTTTTATTGATAACAAACAGCGTTTGTGGTTGCGCAGCGGTAATAAGTTGTCTTTAAAAAATCATAGCATCGTATTAGATTTGTCAGACAATGATGGGGTTTTACAAGATGTAGACTCGGATAAGGATTGTTTGTACTTCTTTTACAATACTGGAGCGATTGTATGTTATGAGCTTAAGTCAAAAATCAAAAAGTATATAGCTAATGCTTATCCTGAGTCACAAAAAGCTATTTTCAAAAACACCTCCCTTATTGTTAAAGGAAAAAATGGGTTTTATCAACTAAGAAATGGTAGCAAGGGCGGTTTTTTCTTTTTTGATCTAAAAAAGAGAACCTGGGAAAAGCTCCTGCAAACACCCTACACACTAAATACTTTGGTTGTTGATGCAAATGGTATAGCATCAATTAGTTGTGCAAATGGCATTTGGATCATTAACAGCATCAGTAGAAAGAAAAGTTACCTTCCTACTATCCTGAAAAAAGATGGCAGCAAGCTGAATACCGAAATTAGCACCTTGCTCTATGATAGGCAGGGAGGATTGTGGCTGGGAACCGCAAATCAGGGTTTGCTTTATTACCATCCTGATCAATATATGTTTACCCAAATTGGACGTTCATATTTCCCAAACAATGATGGTAAGGATATCATTGTACAATCTTTTGCAGAAGATAAAATTGGAAATATTTATGTTAAATGCCAGTCTGAAATTTATCGGTATCTATCAAATTCACCATCTGGCAACTCTTTGGAGCTTATCGATATAGCTCATCTTTCGGCAGATATAATTAAAAAACTGAATATCGAAAAGTCTACGCAAACTTTCAGTACAAATAATACTGCACAACTTACTGATAAACATGGTTTTAAATGGACCGGAACAGCTGATGGACTAAAAGTTTTTGACCCTTTAACTCGTAAGCAACGCACTTTATATACCAAAGACGGACTGTCTAACAATTTTGTTCAGGCGATTATACAGGATCGTTCTCAAAACATTTGGATAACAACCAGCTATGGTATAAACAAGCTTCGCACAATGCCTAAAAGTGGAAAAATTTATATTACCAGCTTTGGTGCTAATTCTGGAACATTAGAAGGCGAGTATGTACAGGGCGCTGCTTTTGAAAGCAGTGATGGGCGGCTTTTTTTTGGTGGTATCAATGGGTTCAGTATATTGGAACCCAATCTACCTTCGATAGATAAACTTCCTTTTAGGCCAATATTTACCAATCTTTTTTTACGTGGGCAAAAAGTTGAGTTAGGAACTAGTTATGATGGAAGTGTCATTTTGAGCAAGAGCGCTCCTTATATCAAACATATCGACTTGGCTTATAACCAGACCTTTTTAACTTTCGAGTTTTCTGCGCTCAATTATCAAAATCTTTCCCAAACCTATTATCGATATCAGTTGGAAGGGATAGATAAACAATGGAGAGAAATTTTCAGCTCTAGGGCAGAAGATCATTTAAATACATCGGGCATCCTTAGGATAGCCTATACCAATTTGCCTCCTGGAAAATATAGGCTTAAAGTGATGGCATCCAATAATAACTTGGAGTGGAAAGGGCATGTTGCCTTACTAAATTTCACTATTCATCCGCCTTGGTGGAAAACCACTTTAGCTTATGTAATTTTCGTAGCTGTTGCAGTTTTACTAACCGTAGTAATTATCTATAGCTATTTACACAATGTCAGAAAAAGACTAGAACAAACCCATAGGGAAGAAATTTTGTTGATCCGTATCCGTAATTTGATCAATCAGCAATATTTACTTCATTCAGAAGACAAACCTTGGCTTAAAATTACAGACCAAGAGTTTAAAAATATTGAGCCGAACAGTACAAGCGCAGATATCCATAACCAAGCTGAAGCTGCATTTATAACAAAAGCAATGTCACTAGTAGAGAAAAACCTTGATGTTGCTGATTATTCTGTGGAACAGCTTAGTCGTGATCTTAACATGGACAGAACCGGACTTTATCGTAAACTCATTACTTTAATGGATAAATCGCCATCACTATTTATCAGAAATATCCGTGTAGAAAAAGCAGCTGAAATGATACTAGAAGGAAAACTCAGTATTGCCGAAATTGCAGATAGGGTAGGCTTTAGCAGTTCAAGCTATTTGAGTAAATGTTTTCAGCAACGCTATGGTTGCAAGCCGTCAGAGTATGTTAATCTATATAAAAATCAACATAGTTGATGTTTTTTGCAACCTAGTTGTTGTCTGGCTTTTGATCGGTTTGGCTACTTTTGATCATCAAACTAAACCAAATATAAAAGAGCAGATATGAAATTTCAGGTTAAAACAATTCTCTTTATCGTAGTCGCCTCATTCTTTATGACTACAAATCTCTGTGCACAGACAATTCAGCAAACCACCAATGGTCTCAATTTTTCTGCACAGGAAATGGACATCAAAATAGAGTTTTACGCTGAGCACACGGTAAGGGTCTACAAAACCCCTAAAGGTAAACCTTATCAAAAAAATAGTCTTTCTGTAGTGGGCATTCCAAAAAAAACGCAACTTACTTATTTAACAAAGGGAGATAGAACCATTGTTAAAAGCAATGCAGTTCAGGTTGAGGTAAATGTTGAAACTGGCGGTATTTCATTTTATGATATTGCAGGAAACAAACTGCTCAAAGACAAAGATTATGGCACACAGTTTTCGCCAATAAATGATGCAGGCACTCCATCTTATAAAGTTAGAAATGGTTTTTTGTTAGATAAAGATGAAGCTATTTATGGAGTTGGGCAGGTTTTAGATAATAAGTTTAACCGACGAAACTCTTCGCACCACATGCAGAACGAAAATATGTCTACCTATTCTCCGTATTTTCTATCGGTAAAAGGCTATGCTGTATTTTGGGATAATTATTCCATTTCACAATTCAATGATAATCCACAAGAACTATCTTTTGAGGGCCTAGGTCATTGTTCTGATTATTATTTTATGTACGGACAAAATGCGGATGGAGTAATTTCGAAGGTACGGGAATTAACAGGCAAGGCACCTATGTTACCTTTGTGGGCCTATGGTTTTTTTCAGAGTAAAGAACGTTACCATAATCAAGATGAAAGTTTAAATGTGCTAAAAAAATACCGTGATTTAAGAGTGCCATTGGATGTGGTTATTCAGGATTGGCGTTATTGGCCAGAATATAATAAATCTGACAGTGCATGGAATTCTCAAAGTTTTGACAAAGAACGCTTTCCTGATCCTAAAAAATGGGTTGATGAAATTCACAAACTGAATGCGAAATTATTGATCGTAACATGGCCGGGTTTTGGCCCGCATACAGCACAACGTAAAGAGTTTGATGAAAAAAAGATGATTATTAATTTTGATACTTGGCCACCAAATAGTGGCGCAAGACCTTACGATGTATTTAATCCTAAGGCCCTTGATATTTATTGGAGATACCTAAACAAAGGAATTTTCAATTATATCGGAAATGATGGCTGGTGGCTAGATTCTACTGAGCCAGATCACATCAATTTTAAGCCGTCAGATTTTGATTTACCTACATATTTGGGTAGTTACCGAAGTGTTAAAAATGGCTATAGCTTAATGCACAATAAAGGAATTGCTACAAACCAAAGAGCAGTAAACGATAAAAAAAGGGGAGTAATATTAACCAGATCTGGTTTTATAGGACAACAGCTTTACGGTTCTAACACATGGAGTGGAGATGTGAATTCTACTTGGGAAATGCTCGAAAAGCAAATTCCTGCTGCATTAAATTATACCTTAATGGGCATACCAAATTGGAACAGCGATATTGGTGGTTTTTTTGCTGGAAGATGGCGTAAGGATGGTGGAAACAAGAATCCAGAATTTCAGGAACTTTATGTACGTTGGATGCAGTTTGGCGCCTTTAGTCCAATGATGCGCTCTCATGGTACAGATTTGCCTCGTGAAATTTGGAACTTTGGCGATCGTGGCAGCTGGTGTTTTGATGCACAAGAGAAATTTATCAAACTGCGCTATAGCCTGCTTCCTTATATCTACAGTACCTCTTGGGATGTAAGCAATAACCATGGCACATTTATGCGACCATTGATAATGGATTTTGTGGATGACAAAAAAACGCATGAAATAGGTAATGAGTATCTTTTCGGTCGTTCTATTTTAGTAGCACCAGTAACTAAATATAAGACAAACCAATGGCCAGTATATTTGCCAAAAGGTAGTAAATGGTACAACTTCTGGACAGATGAATATGTAGAAGGAGGACAAACAATTCATACCAATGCGCCAATTGATGTGGTTCCTTTATACATTAAGGCTGGATCAATTATCCCGATAGGTCCTGATGTGCAATATTCAACTGAAAAAAAATGGGATAACCTAACTATTAGAATTTACGTAGGAGCAGATGGCGAGTTTTCGCTTTATGAGGATGAAAATGATAATTACAATTATGAAAAGGGAATTTACTCGATCATTAAATTTAAATGGGATGATACCAAAAAAATACTAACAATTGAAGATAGAGAAGGAAGTTTTCCTACTATGCTCAAGTCTAGAAAGTTTAATTTCACTTTAATTGGGGGCAATAAATCTGCTATGGGTAACAAGTTGAAAAAAAGCGCTACGTTATTGTACACAGGGAAAAACACAAAACTTAAATTTTAGTATCAACATATCTAGTAATAATTAGTAATTCAGAGTAAATGAAACATTTATGAGTTTGGCGCATCCGGATCTTAAAAAAGTTTTTGTGTTCTATCGCTTTCAGCATTGATCTACTATATCAAAGAATGGAAATTTTTTTTAATAGTTGTGTTTAACTGATGAGGTTGTAGAATAAATGTCGTTATGACGTTTAAAAAAATTATGTATATTTAGATTATTAAGATATGTTATCAGATATAACTCTAAATTATTACTGCTATTCATTACTTTAAATAACCAGATATTGCTTTAAAGTTTGCTCAAATGCCCAGCGCATTCAAAATTTAATAATTTTTTGCACACCGATATGAATATGAACACTATTAAACGATTTTTTTGTGGAATTTCATTCCTACTGTTTTTTTCTAGCGCTTATTCGCAAGAATTTAGCCTATCAAGCCCAGATGAAAAGTTGACTGTTAAATTATCACTAGACCAAGGTAAGCTTTACTATCAAGTGCTTTTGCAAGGCAAACAAATGCTAGAGAAATCTACTCTAGGTTTAAGAGGTGCACAAATGGACCTGTCTTCGGGTCTTGAGCTTACAGGAAAAACAGCAAGGAGCATAGATGAAACTTATACCGAACCTAAAATTAAAAAGAGTACGGTGCGCTATCAGGCCAATGAGCTCATCTGTAAATTTCAGAATGCCAAAAAAAAACAATTAGAAGTAATTTTTCGCGTTAGTAACAATGATATTGCTTTTCGTTATAGAGTGCCCCAAACAGGAGAGCCTGCAAACTTTATTATTGAAGAAGAGATGAGCGGATACAGGTTTCCAACTGGTACTACAACTTTTTTAACCCCACAGGCTACTCCAATGATAGGTTGGATGAAAACTAAGCCCAGTTATGAAGAAGAATATGTTCCAGATGCGCCAATGGCTACACCTTCAAAATATGGCGTGGGTTATACCTTTCCAGCATTGTTCCGTCTTGGAGATAAAGGTTGGGTTTTGCTTTCAGAAACAGGGGTAAATGGTTTGTACTGTGGTTCGAAACTTAGTGAGGCAAGCAAGGATGGTTCTTACAAAATAGCCTTTCCAGAAGCTGGCGAAAATAATGGCATGGGCCGAGCAAACCCAACTATACCACTTCCAGGCTATACACCATGGCGTACCATTACAGTGGGTAATAATCTTAAGCCTATAGTAGAAACCACAATTTCATTTGATGTAGTGGAGCCCCAATATGAAGCCTCAAAAACCTATACTTTTGGTCGTTCTACTTGGAGTTGGCTACTTTGGCAAGACAATAGTGTTAATTTCGAAGACCAGAAAAAGTTTATCGATCTGGCCGCTTCTTTAGGATATGAATTTACTTTGATAGATGGTTTGTGGGATAAACAGATAGGTCGGGAGAAAATTGAACAATTAATTGAATATGCCAAACAAAAGAATGTTGGGGTTGCACTTTGGTACAATTCTAACGGTTTTTGGAACGATGCACCACAAGGCCCTAAAAATAGGATGAATAGTGCTGTGGTACGTAGAAAAGAAATGGCATGGATGCAAAAAATGGGCGTAAAAGGCATTAAAGTAGATTTTTTTGGTGGCGATAAGCAGGAAACCATGAAGTTGTACGAAGAAATTCTATCAGATGCAAATCTGTATGGCATTACGGTAATTTTTCATGGTTGTACACTGCCAAGGGGGTGGGAAAGGATGTATCCAAACTTTGTAGGTAGCGAAGCAGTGTTGGCTTCTGAAAATCTGGTGTTTAACCAACAAGCAAATGAAAATGAGGCCTTTAATGCAAGCCTACACCCTTTTATCCGAAATGCGGTAGGGGCAATGGATTTTGGTCCAGTATTGTTAAACAAACGCCATAATAAAGATAACAATGGTGGAACCATAAGAAAAACCACCGAGACTTTTCAACTGGCTACTTCGGTACTATTTCAAACTCCAGTACAGAACTTTGGTATCACGCCTAATAATTTACAGGATGTGCCTGCTCATGTAATCGATTTTATGAAAAATGTTCCAACAACTTGGGATGAAACGGTATTTATAGATGGCTATCCTGGAAAGTATTGTGTACTGGCCAGACGTCATAAAGAAACTTGGTATATAACGGCAATCAATGCAGAGAAGAATGAAAAAAATCTCACGGTTTCTCTACCTATGCTTTTAGAGAAGCAGGTAACTATTTACTCAGATAGTGAAAATAGACAGTCGCAAATAGATAAGTTAACCATGGGAAATAAAAATCAGATCAAGCTTAAACTGCTACCTAATGGTGGAGCTGTGCTTATCGGAAATTGAGCTATCATCAACTCTACTACATATTCTTAAATAAAAAATAATGAGGTTGTTGCTTATTGTATTAGCTTTTTGCTATACACTACCGGTTTTTGGGCAGACAGAAGAAGCGAAATATTTATCCTTGCAAGAAGGACTATCTAGCCAACAGGTAATTGATATAGCCAACGATAAATATGGTTTTTTATGGGTTGGAACCGAGTTGGGATTAAACCGATTTGCCAGTAATTCATTTAAGCAATATTACAAATCAAAAAATGCAGACGGTCTTTCGGTTAATAGCAATGAGATCAATACCCTTCTATGTGATCAGGATAAGCTTTACATCGGTACTCGGTCTAACGGACTGAACGTTCTAGACTTGAAAACAAACAGATTTTCCTACTACCTTCATGACCCAAATGATCCAACTTCTATAGCAACCAATGATATTACCGATATAATTAAATCAAAGAGTGGTAAGTTATGGATGGCTACCTATCATCGCGGTGTTCAAAGATTTGATCCCAAAAAAAAGAAATTTGAGCATTTTGATAAAGACAATCTACCTTCTTTGGCCGAAAATAGTATTTGGACACTCACAGAGGATCGTGATGGTTTACTCTATATCGGACATGTATCTAAAGGCGTGTCAATCTTTAATCCAAAAAATAGAAGTGTTACGATAATCAACACTGAAACCACAGCTGGGCAAATTGCTGATAATGAAGTGAAATCTCTTTTTTGCGATAGCAAGAACAATATTTGGATTGGTACCCGAAAGGGATTGGCTGTATATAACAACTTAACCAAAAAAACAAAGCGCATCAGCCTTTCTAATAAGTCTAAAAAAAGAGAGGAGCCATTTGTACATTCAATCAAAGAAATTAATGGAGCAATCTGGGTAGGTACGCAATCATCACAACTTTTCATTGTTCACCCAGTTTATCATCTCTCTGGAGAATTTCAAAAAACTTCTAACATAGAGGTTAATTACCTTAGTACTGGCAATCATGCTTCTGTTCAAAACATCAACCTAGACCATTTTGGCAATGTATGGCTAAGTATTTATGGTGGTGGACTAGCTTTTTTGTCTCATAATCAACCATTTTTCGAGATGGTAGCCACCAAAGATATCAATCCTGGTGAAAATAAACCTTCAACCGTTACAGGCATACTGCATGACAATTCCAGCATGTGGCTGGCTACTGCGGGTGATGGCATTTTAAAGGTAAATGCCAATAAAGAGGTAGTTAAAATGACCATGGATAACAGTGGTATTGGAGACGATTTTTTACTTTCTTGTTTTCAGGACAGTAAAAAAAATAAATGGTTTGGTATGCAAAGGGGCGGAGTTTCGTTTTTCGATGCCAAAACCAAAAACTGGAAAACTATTAATGGTGAAGAAAAAATGTCGTCTGTTAGGGCAATTATAGAAGATGTAAAAGGAAATATCTGTTTTGCAGCCCAAGAGGGAATATTTATATATAATCCTACAACTAATATTTCACAAAAAATAGTTACAAATAAGCCCATGCTGGGAGATTACGCCCCTCGTACACTCTTAGAAGACAAGCGTGGATATTTATGGGTTGGAACCTATGGTCAGGGACTTTATATATTTGATCGTCAAAGGAAATTAATTAAAAGAATTTCAGCTGAAGAGGGGCTCGTTAGCAATACCATTAATCATCTTCTTTTAGACCGCAATAATAATATCTGGATTGCCACAAACGAAGGTTTGGCTGTTCAAAAATTCAACAAAGCTATTGGTCAATTGGAAACGATTAATTTGCAACAATCTGATGGTTGGCAGAGTGTAAATGCGCTGGCTCAAGATCGTAGCGGAAACATTTGGTGTACAACCAGAATGGGTTTGTTGCGTTATTTGCCTGCAGAAAAACGTGTACTTAGCTATGGGCATGCCTTTGGTTTGCCCTTGGGCGGTTTTACCAATAATAGTGCTGCCATACACAATGACGGACGACTGTTTTTTGGAATGCCAGCTGGGCTTTGCTATTTCGACCCACAAAAAATCCCATTGAACCTGCCAAAATCACCAATACGTATTAGCCGATTTATTGTATTTAATAGCGGAGAAAGTCATGTACAGTCTGAAAAATATCCCAGCCTTACCCAACAGATTAGTCTTAAAAATGAAGAGAATAGCTTTCGTATAGAACTTGCCGTTATGGATTATGCCCTAGATGAGTTTGCAGAGTTTAGTTATAAATTGCATGGATTAGACAATAACTGGTTCTTTTTAGGAAGTGAAAAAAATATAGATTTTAGAAATGTTCCATACGGAAAGTACGAACTTCGGATCCGTACTCGTCAAAAAAACGAAAATTGGTCTGATGAATATGAACACCTTTTTATCAATATTTCACCACCCTTTTATTTGAGTACCCCAGCCTTGGTTATATATGTAATTGTAATTGCATCTACCTTTTTTACATTACTATTCTTTTATGTTAAAAAAGTTAATGCCGAAGCACAGTTAAACATGAAAAAGCTTCAGTTAGAGCAGAATGGCATTCTTCACATGGAAAGAATGAACTTTTATACCAACATTACTCATGAACTTCGCACCCCTTTAACACTAATTTTGGGTCCATTGGAAGATTTGCTGCATCAGGGCAAATTGTTGCCTAAAAACAGGGATTTAGTAGTTCTAGTGCAAAAGAATGCCAATAGGCTTTTTTCATTGGTTAATCAGTTATTAGAATTTCGAAAGGTGGAATCTCAATATAAGCCTCTTGTACTTGGAGAAGGATTTCTATCAGAGCTTGTGGCAGAAATTGTAGGTAAATATGTTGAAGCCAATCATATTGAAAAGGTAAACATCAGCTTTACTCCTCCACAAGGAGATATCAAGACAAATTTTGATGGTGAGATTGTACAAATCATACTAGATAATCTGCTTTCCAATGCCTGCAAATTTACTTCTGAGGGAAAAGTTGAGGTTCTCCTCCGGTATGAACAGGATACTTTGAGCACCCGAGCGTTTATAGTTGTAAGTGATACAGGTTGCGGTATTGCTCCAGAACATTTAGGTAAAATATTTGAAAAGTTTTACCAAGTGCCCCGCTCGGTAAGTCATGGAACTGGTGTAGGCCTAGCTCTGGTTAAAGAACTAGCTGCCATTCATCAAGGAAAAATTACGGTGAGCAGTGAACTGGGTAAGGGAAGTGAATTTGCTGTGTGCCTGCTTACCAATGCAGTGGTTAGTTCGCAAACTGAGAAAGTGAGCTTGCAAGATGTTAAAAATCAGCAGTATAGTGTGGTTGAAAACCAACGTCCGCTTTTATTATTAGTTGAGGATGATAGAGATGTTCGGGAATATTTAATCTCGATCTTAAGCTCAAAATACGAGGTGATAAAAGCCGAAAATGGGATTGAAGGGATGGAACTTGCGAAAAATCATATACCAGAGATAATCATCAGCGACCTAATAATGCCCGATATGGATGGATTTGATCTTCTTGAGGCGCTAAAAGCAGAACGTGAAACCAGTCATATCCCTATGGTGCTGCTAACGGCTAAAGATACTGATCTGGAAAAGGAACGCGGATATGCACTAGGTGCAGATTCTTTCCTTTCAAAGCCAATCAGTCCACAATTGTTACATCGCAGAATAGAGAATTTGCTGAATAAGCAAAAAAGTATTTACAGTGAAGTTCTGGCACAACTTTCTGCTCACAGTGAGGCATCAGACCAAACTGTGGCAATCAACAATCCAGACCTTTGGAGAGAAAATATTTTTGTACAGGATTTTGTAAACTTAGTAGAAGATTGTATTCAGGATGAAATTCTGGATGCGGCCACCTTGGCCGATAAGATGAATATGAGCCAATCTACCCTTTATAGGAAACTCAAAGGGCTAACAGGAAAAAACATCAATCAATTGGTAAGAAAAGTAAGAATACAGAAGGCAGCTCAGCTGCTCAAATCTGGACAGTACAATATCACAGAAGTAGCATTGATGGTAGGTATCAATAGTTCCATTTATTTTAGGCAATGTTTTAAGGAAGAGTTTGGAGTGTTGCCTTCCGAATTTCAAAAAATGAGGCAATAGCTGATAAATAAGCTGATATTGACGAATTTATAGCTCAAAATTGACGGATATGTGTATGCCTAATAAACAGAGTTTCTCCTATGTTTGACATTGAAAACCAAATATAAACCCAGTTGTCAGCTAATTTTGGAATATCATTTTATAATGTCCTAATTTTTTGACGACTTCCTAATGAACAATATCGGTGCGGCGCTGCCATCATCTTTGATCAGCGATCTTGAGCCTCGCTAAACTGTAATCTCAAAAGGAAAAAATAGGAATATACTTGGATTTTATTTTATTAAACAACTTAAACCAAATATTAAAATGAAAATCCTAAAAATTTTATTTCTTTGTGTGGTATTATGGGCAGTGCCCACTTATTCATTCGCGCAACGTAAGATTACAGGGCAAGTGTTTGACGAGAATAAACAACCTATACCAGGGGTTACCGTTCTTGTTGAAGGCATGCCAGCTGAAATCACTAGTACCAATGAACAAGGCCGCTTCCAACTTACAGCCAGTAAGTCTGTTCTAATTGTAAGTTATATTGGTTTTAAAAACCAACGCATATCAATCGGCGACAAATCAGACCTGACTATTTATTTAGAAATTAATGATCAAAATCTAGATGAAATAGTGATAGTTGCCTATGGAAAACAGACTAAACGTAACATTACTGGAGCAGTAAGCAGTATTAAGTCGGAAGAGATTGTACGTACATCTTCTACAACAGCTGCTGGCGCACTTTCAGGTAAAGTACAGGGTATTTCTGTACGTGCGCAAGACGGTCGACCAGGAAGGGGGGCTGCCTTAGAAATTCGTAACATGGGAAATCCATTGTATGTAATTGATGGAGTAGCGTACGGAGGCCAAACAGGAACAGACTGGGTAGGTACCCAAAATGCTTCTGGTGCTGATATTTTTAACGCATTGAACCTAGAAGATATCGAAAGTATTTCTATACTTAAAGATGCCGCAGCAGCCGTATATGGTTTTCGTGCAGCAAGAGGGGTAGTGTTAATTACCACTAAAAAAGGAAGTAAGGATGAGGTTGCAAAAATAAATATCAATGGTTATCAAGGCTGGCAAAATCTTTCTCGTTTCCCAACAATGGCTAATGCAGCGCAGTACACTAAAGGTCAAGTAGAAGCCGCTCAGAACGAGAACAGAAATCCAATCTCGGTTTATACACCAGAGGAACTTAATAAATGGCAAGCAGGAACCGAACCAGGGTATCAGAGCTATGATTATAAGGATATGGTAATTCGTGATAACATTCCACAGCGCTACCTTAATGCAAACATTACTGGAGGTGCAAAAAAATCGAATTATTTCTTATCTGTTGGCCATCTTGACCAAGAAGCGATGATTAAGGATTTTTCTTATAAACGCACCAACTTACAGGCCAACCTAGAAGCCACCATTTTGGAAGGCTTAACCGTTGGGACCCAGATTTCTGGAAGACAAGAAGCAACAAGAGACGTAGGTTTGCCAGGTGGTGATGGTTACTTTTCTTCAATTTTGGCGATTTTTAGAAACCGTCCAACCGTGTCGCCTTACGCAAATGGCAATCCAGAATATCCGCAGCATGTAAATGATGTCGCATACAATCCAGCACTATTTGCTAGAGATATTGTTGGTTATAAAGATAACAATTACCTTAGCGGGAACGTGAACCTTAATACCGCTTACAAAACCAAGTTCGGATTATCGGCAAAAGCTACAGTTTCTTACAACTACACAAACAACAAGTTCGATGGTTTTCAATATACTTATGATGTTTATAGGTTCGAAAACAATAACTATAAACGCACTGGTGGTAGTGATGCAGGTTGGCGGTACAAAACCGACCGTTTAGCCGTTTCCAGATTCGCCCAGTTTCAAGTAGACTATGTTAAGCAAATTGGCGATCATGATTTTTCCGTGATGGCTGGTTATGAGCGATCGGACTGGGACAGAACGTACACATCTTTAGGTGCTAATCCTACAAATAATTATATACCATTGATTAGAGGAATTGCCAACCTAAATGATGTTGGTGACGACTGGTCTTATGAAGCAAGAGCTGGATACATTGGCCGTTTTAACTATAACTATAAGGGTAAATACTTACTCGAAATTCTTGGTCGATATGATGGTTCTTATCTTTATTATGAAGGTAAAGAATGGGGTCTTTTTCCAGGCGCAAGTTTGGGATGGAGGATCTCGGATGAATCATTCTTCAAGTCAATTAAAGGGGTTGTTAATGATCTAAAACTAAGAGTATCCGTTGGTCAAACAGGTTTGGAAGAAGGTGTTGTTATGCATGACTACCTTGCTGGATATAATTTTGGGGTTGGAAATGCTGTTTTAGACGGTACTTTATATCAAGGGATCCAGCCAAAAGCTATCCCTGTTAGAAACCTTTCTTGGGTGAAAAATACAAGTTACAACATAGGTATTGATGCAGCTTTTTTTAAAAACAAATTAACATTAACAGCTGATGCGTTTCAGATCATACGCACAGGTATTCCTGCGCAACGCTATGATGTTTTGCTTCCAAGTGAGATCGGATATGGGCTTCCTCGAGAAAACCTTAACAAAAACGGCTATTATGGCGTAGAGGGTATAATTACTTATTCTGATAAAGTTGGAGAACTTAACTATGTGGTAAGCGGTAACTTTACCTACTCTAGGTTCAAAAATCTAGAAAGCTATAAGCCTCGTTTTTCTAACTCGTGGAATGAATATAGAAGTTCGGCCGAAGAACGCTGGGGAGGCGTTTGGTGGGGCTATCAAGTTGCAGGGCGTTTTGAATCGGAAGAACAGATTCGTAACCACCCTATTAACAATGATGGAGCTAACAACAGGAACCAATTACCTGGTGATTTAATTTACGAAGATGTAAATGGCGATGGCGTGATTAATGACATGGATCAACGCCCAATTGGTTATCCTACAGGTTGGGCACCAATGATGTCTTTCGGGGGCCGAATTGGATTGAATTACAAAGGGATAGACCTTAATATCGATTTCGCAGGTGGTGCAATGCAGTCATGGAATCAAGATTATGAGTTGAGAAATGCTTTCCATGGCGGTGGAAACTCACCAGCTTACTTACTAGAAGACAGGTGGCACCGTGCTGATCCTTATAATCCAAACAGTGAGTGGATTCCAGGTTATTATCCAGCCATACGTAATGGTAATACTGGTCCTAATAGCAGAAACAGTGATTTCTGGTTAACCAACGTAAGGTACCTACGTGTACGAAATCTGGAACTGGCCTACAGTTTAAATCAAAAAATATCGCAGAAAATTGGAGCGCAAAAAATTAGGCTTTATGTCAACGGATCAAATCTGTTCTCATTTGATAACGTAAAAGGTTTCCAAATTGATCCAGAAATCTCTGCACCTGCAGCCGTTGTCTATCCTCAGCAAAAAGTTTTTATGGCTGGTTTTAATGTAACCTTTTAACAAACCGAGAAATAATGAAAAAATTATATATAACTATTGCTTTGTTATCATGTCTATGCATGAATAGCTGTAAGCATGACGAATGGTTCCAACGCGATCCAAAAACTACCATTACCGATGAGCAATTATGGAACGATCCAAAACTTATCACCTCATTATTGGCAAACTATTATAACAGGCTGCCAACTTTGCATGGTGTTTTTAACACTGGCGGCATGACCGAGTTGGATGATGCCATGTGGTCTGGCCATCGCGATCAAAATTGGAGAAATGATTTCCAGTTTGGCGATGATTACGGACGTTATTGGGATTATGGTTTTATTAGAGACATTAACCTGTCTTTAGAAAATTTAGAAACGCAAAGTATTACCTTAACTACTGCACAAAAAAATCTTTTCAGGGCCGAATTAAGATTTTTTAGAGCATTTGTCTATTTTGAAATGGTTAAACGCATGGGTGGAATTCCAATTATACAATCCCAAATGATCTATGATTTTAGCGGAGATCCCACGCCACTTCAAGTTCCAAGATCTAAAGAACACGAAGTTTATGACTTTATCTATAGCGAATTAGAGGCTATTAAAGAAGATTTGGCTGTAAATAACAGTAGTAAAACAAGAGCCAATAAATATGCAGCACTAGCACTTGAAAGTAGGGCAATGCTGTATGCGGGTTCATTGGCTAAATACAACAGTTTAATGGCTACTCCAATATCAACACCTGGTGGAGAAGTAGGGATTCCAGTATCAATGGCAAGTAATTACTATAACAAATCGTTAGCAGCCTCACAAGAGATAATTGCAGGTCCTTATTCACTTTACAACAGTAATCCAGATAAGGGGGCTAATTTTTACGATATGTTAAACAGAAAGACTGGAAATGAAGTTATTTTTGCAAAAGATTATGCTGTTGGTACTAAAGTTCACCGTTTTGCTTACGATAACATCATCAAAAGCATGACTGAAGATAACGAATCGTCATCTTCCATTTCGCCTTCTTTAAGTTTTGTTGAAAGTTTTAATTATTTAGATGGCTCTAAAGGAACTATTCGCGACCGTGATGCATCTGGAAATTACATCGCTTATAGCGGTATAGGAGATATTTTTACAGGTAGAGATGCAAGGTTATATGGTACAGTAATTTATCCAGGATCAACATTTAGAAACAACCCTGTAAGAATACAAGCAGGAGTTGCTGTGTGGAACAATGGTGCTTATCAACTCACTACTTCACCAGAATTAGGAAGAAATTATACTGATGGTCAGGTTTGGACAGGGTTTGATGGGCCACAAAATGACGCCATGGATGTAAGTAACACTGGGTTTTACCTCCGCAAATTTGTTAGTGATGCTTCTGCTGCAAGTACAAGAGGTACGAGTGCTTCAAACTGGTGGCCATGGTTTCGCCTCGGAGAAATTTATCTCAATGCAGCCGAGGCAGCTTTCGAATTGAACAGACCAGAAGCGCTTGGATATGTGAATTCGATTAGGGAACGAGCAGGATTTTCCGCTAATAGTCTAAACGCGTTGACCACAGATATTATCCGTAACGAACGTCGTATAGAACTGGCCTTCGAAGATCACCGTTATTTTGATTTAAAAAGATGGCGTATTGCTCATATCGTTTGGGATGGTTCTGAAAATGATGCGAATGCAGTTGTTAGAGGGCTTTACGGCTACAGGGCAGTAAGACCAGGACATCCAGATAATGGAAAGTATATTTACGAACGGGTTAGGCCAAACCGTTTCCGTCGAGCCAGATTTTTCCGTCTTGCAAACTATTATTCATCCATTGATCAAAATGTTTTGAACAACAATCCAAAAATTGTTAGAAATCCATTCCATTAATTTTATTGTATCATGAAAATCAAATTTATAATCTTAATAATAGCCACCGCCAGTACGTTACTGTCATCTTGCGAATATGATAATTTTACCCCTCCAGAATCAACCCTTTCTGGAAAAGTTGTTTACGTAGGAAATGCGGTAAATGTACGTAACAACGGACCAGTTTTAGAACTTTGGCAAGACGGTTTTGCACTAAGATCACCTATTGTTTTATCTTTGAGTCAGGACGGAACATTTGCTGCCAAATTATTTGATGGTAAATATAAATTAACCAGAAGAGGTAATGCCCCATGGTTGCAACAAGCTACCGATACTATCACTGTAAATGTAAATGGCAACACTGCTATTGATGTACCCGTTACCCCATATTTTAATTTAACAAACGATACCTACACCAAGTCTGGCAATACGATTTCTGCTCGTTTTGTAGTTGACAAAATTGTACCAACTGCAAACTTAGATCGCGTAATTGTTATCCTAAGTCGCTCGATACTTATGGATCACATCCCTCAAGCTGCAGGAAGAGGTCAGGTTATTGTAAATGTTAATACATCAACGATAGTATTTGGTAGTCAAAACTCAGTTACAACTGATGTCCCTGATGAACTAAAAAACCTAGATTTCGTATTTGCTAGAATAGGTATTAAATCAACCGTTTCTGGAGAGTACAATTATACACCAGTACAAAAAATAGCTTTAAAATAAATGAAATTTTTGGGATGGATGGACTATATAGTCTTCCATCCCTAATTAAAATAATAATTCCAAAGAAGAACAATTAGCTAATGATGAATAGAATTCGCTGTCTCCGACTGATCCTTATCTTTATCCTACAACTTACTTTTACAGCAAACCTGTTTAGTCAATCATACAAATCTGGACCTGCAGATAAAGATTTTGCAGGCTATTTGTTCACTTATTTTAAAGGTAACAAAATTAGTGATGAGGCAATTTGTTTCGCTATTTCTACCGATGGGTATAACTACAGGGCACTAAACAATAATGAACCCATCTTGGATTCTAAAATCATCAGTTCAACCGGGGGAGTAAGAGATCCGCACATTCTTCGTTCTGAAGATGGACGTTCATTTTATATGGTGGTAACAGACATGACCTCTTCAAAAGGCTGGGATTCAAATCGAGCCATGGTACTGATGAAATCTGATGATCTGATCAATTGGAAACACACCGTTATTAATATCCAAACAAGGTTTAAAGGCCACAAGGATTTGAAGAGAGTATGGGCACCGCAAACGATATACGACCCTGCAAAAGGTAAATACATGGTTTATTGGTCTCTGCAACATGCTGGTGGGCCAGATATCATTTATTACGCTTACGTAAATAAAGATTTTACCGACTTTGAAACTGAACCTGTAGTGCTTTTTAATCCGAAAAATGGTAAATCTTGCATAGATGGAGACATCATTAACAAAAATGGTCTATTTTATCTCTTCTATAAAACAGAAGGAAATGGAAATGGAATTAAACTTGCAATTACAGATTCATTAACTTCAGGGATATGGATAGAACAACCTGGTTACAAACAGCAAACCAGAGATGCTGTAGAAGGTTCTAGTGTTTTCAAACTAAACAATTCTGATAAGTATATCCTGATGTACGATGTATATGGAAAAGGAAAATATCAATTTTGCGAAAGTGTTGACCTAGATAAATTTAAGGTGATAGACCACGAGGTTAAAATGGATTTCCACCCACGCCACGGAACAATTATTCCTATTTCTCGTAATGAGCTTAAAGCGCTTACTGCTCGTTGGGGTACACCAGTAGGTATGCAGCTAACATTGAGAAAAAATCCTATTTTAGACGGTTTTTATGCAGATCCTGATGTGCTGTATTCCAATAAAACAAAAAAATATTATATCTATCCTACCAGCGATGGTTTTGATGGATGGGGAGGTTACTATTTCAAGACTTTTTCTTCTACAGACCTTACTACTTGGAAAGATGAAGGCGTAATACTAGACCTCAAGAAAGATGTAAGTTGGGCAGATCGAAATGCATGGGCACCAACCATCTTCGAAAAAAAAAGTAAGGGTGCCTATAAATATTTCTTTTACTTTACGGCCGCTCAAAAAATTGGGGTTGCAGTAGCCGATGACCCAGTTGGGCCATTTGTAGATTCGGGCAAACCATTGGTAAACTTTAAACCGGTTGGCGTAAAAGGCGGACAGGAAATTGACCCAGCCGTATTTACCGATCCAAAAAATGGTAAAAGTTATCTTTATTGGGGTAATGGCTATTTAGCTGTTGCAGAGCTAAATAAGGATATGATCTCTATAAAACCAAATACTACCAAGGTTTTAAATACGGATAAAACATTTAGAGAAGGCTGTTATGTGTTTTATAGAAATGGAATTTATTATTTCCTTTGGTCTGAAGATGATACCCGCAGCCAAAACTATAGAGTTCGCTATGGCACATCCAATTCGCCAACAGGACAGATTACAATCGCTGAAAATAATTTAATTCTTCAAAAAGATCCTAGTCAGGGCATTTACGGAACAGGACATAATTCAGTATTACAAATCCCAGGAAAAGATGAATGGTACATCGTTTACCATAGATTTAATTATCCTAATGGCCTAAATATGGGCGATGCAGCTGGTTTTAACCGCGAGGTTTGCATAGATCAGCTGTTTTTTGATGCTGAAGGAAATATCATACCAGTAAAGCCTACCAATTAATAATACTTATCCCTATGTTGCGATTGACGAAATACACTATACTTGTACTTGCGCTGAATTTGTTGAACAGTTTTAATCTTTTTAGTCAGCCAGGATTTGGCTTGGCTGAAAAGATAAATGATAATTGGCGTTTCCATTTAGGTGCCATTGATGAAAAAATATCCTTTAAAGATAATGACAGATCTTGGAGGCGGGTTCAATTACCTCATGATTGGAGCGTTAAACAGCCTTTGAGCCCTTCATTGGCGAGTGCATCGGGTTATCTTCCTGGTGGCTTGGGCTGGTATCAAAAAAAATTAATGATACCAAATAATGATCAAGGAAAAAAAATATACCTCTATTTTGAGGGGATATACAACCGTAGTGAGGTTTTCGTTAATGGGCAATCTTTGGGCAAACGACCTAATGGCTATATTTCTTTTAGTTACGAGATTACACCTTTTGTTAAGTTTGGGGAAGAAAATCAGATTGTAGTTAGGGTAGACCATACCCAGGATGCCGACTCTCGCTGGTATACTGGCTCTGGAATTTACCGAGATGTGTGGTTGGTAAAAGCTAATCCAATTCACTTAGAGCAATGGGGTGTATACGCTTATCCAGAATTAAAAGGCAATACAGGAGTGCTCCATGTGCAAACCGAGCTAAAAAATGATTTACCGAAGAATGCCAAGCTTTCCATAATTCAAGAACTTATGGATAAAGAAGGTGTGGTGGTAGCAAAAAAAAGTAATCAGCTTAACATCCCATCAGGCGCTAAGAATCAAATCAGAACAGACCTTACTGTAAACAATCCAAAGTTATGGAGTGTGGATCGCCCTAACCTTTACCTACTGCGTACCACTGTATATGAAGACAAAAAAATCATCGATCAATCTACCGTAACAACAGGTTTCAGAAGTATTAGCTTTAATGCAGATAGCGGTTTTTCACTTAATGGAAAGCAGATGAAAGTTAAAGGAGTCTGCCTGCATCATGATTCAGGAGTTTTGGGAGCAGAGATGTATCCAGAAGTGTGGCGTCGTAGATTGTTGACGTTAAAATCTCTTGGAGTTAATGCCATCAGAACAAGCCATAACCCTCAAGCTACTTCTTTATATGAACTATGTGATGAATTGGGTATTTTGGTAATGAATGAAGCATTTGATGAATGGGAATTTGCCAAACGTAAATGGATTGAGGGGTGGAATGTGGGAACTCCAGGTTTCCAGGGATCATACGATTTTTTTAAGGAATGGGGCGAAAGAGATCTTGCAGACATGGTTAAAAGAGATCGCAATCATATTTCAATATTCGCATGGAGCATCGGTAATGAAGTTGATTATCCTAACGATCCATATTCGCATCCGGTACTTGCAGGCAGCAAAGAAGGTGGCTTTACCCAGCCTATATTTGGAGGATATAAAAAGGATGCTCCTAATGCTGAGCGCTTAGGCGATATTGCCAAAAAATTAGCTGCTGTAGTTAGAAAATACGATACAAGTAGGCCAGTAACTGCTGGTTTGGCTGGTGTTGCCATGTCTAATGAAACCGAATATCCAGACGCTTTAGATATTGCAGGATATAACTATACAGAAAGCCGCTATCAGCAGGATCATAAAAAATACCCAAAACGTGTTATTTTCGGTAGTGAAAACCGCCATGACTTTAGTGCATGGAAAGCAGTAAGTGAAAATGAACATATTTTTGGACAATTTCTGTGGACGGGCATAGACTACCTGGGCGAATCAGGACGTTGGCCATCACGTGGCTTTTATTCGGGACTTTTAGATTTTGCAGGGTTTATTAAACCACGTGGCTATTTCCGTCAATCGCTTTGGTTAGATAAACCTATCGCTTATTTGGGAAGCTACCCACTTACAACAGGGGCTGTTGCAACAGATGTATGGTCTGTTTTAGAAGCAGAACAAGGCCAGCAAAAAGAAAGTGCACCTTCTATGGATGCATGGCCAATTTGGAACTATAGAAATGGTCAGCTGATTAGGATAGTTTGTTATACAAATGCAGAAACAGCAAGACTAGAGCTTAATGGTGAAATTGTAGGTCAAACTAAACCTTATGATCAAAAAAATGGCATCATTTACTGGGATATACCATACGCGGCAGGCAAACTTGAAGTTGTGGGGATGAATAAAGACGGGAAAGAAATAGTTCGCCACCATATACAGTCTAGCAAAAGACAACAGGCTATTAAAATAGCACAAGGTGATGAATTACAGCTAAAGGCTAAAGATGGTGTGGCACAGTTAGAGCTTCAAATCGTTGACGAAGATGGCATTCCTGTAGTTTTGGCAGACGATGAAGTTACCTGTGAGATTGTTGGAAATGCTCGTTTACTGGGTATGGAAGCAGGAAATAATTCAGATATGGCCGACTATAGAGATCATAAACTACGTGTTTATCATGGTAAAATGATTGTTTATATACAGACTAATGGAAAACCAGGCGAAGAAATAGATGTACGTTTTACCGCACCATGGTTAAACCAAGCTAGTATAAAGATAAAATTGCTTTGATATATTTTGTGAATTTATAAATATTGAAATGGCGGAGAGGTCTGTTTATTGATAAACAACTTGAGCAGGATTTTACGCTTGATCCGTGTTTTGAGTACGGGCAATAATTTAAAAAACGATTCTGGTAAGGTATCAATTGGTTATTCATTTTAAAAAACCTTTCTAAAAGTTTTCAATTTCTTTTAAACAAAAAAAGCCACCTTTTGGGTGGCTTTTTCGTTGTATTTAATCATCATCTATTGTGATCCCTCTGGGATTCGAACCCAGGACCACTACATTAAAAGTGTAATGCTCTACCAGCTGAGCTAAGGAATCAGTTTAAATAAGATGATAAAAAAAGCATCTCTTGCAGATGCTCTGTAAAATACTGGTGATCCCTCTGGGATTCGAACCCAGGACCACTACATTAAAAGTGTAATGCTCTACCAGCTGAGCTAAGGAATCATTACTTTAATTAATCATATCGATTTTCTAAAGTTGTGCAAAGATAGCGTTAATAGTAATGTGTGCAAATGATTTCATGTTTTTTTTTATTATACTTTGCTAACCTACTTAATATCAATGCAAATAATTTAATCTTTAATCCGTTTCATTTAACTTATTGATTTGCGGATAGAAAATCTTTAAATTTATAACAGAAATATATATGTTTTGTTTTCAAATTCATAAAAAAAATTACACTAATGGATGTTGAAACTTTAGCCAACAAATTCAGTAAAAAAATAAATTTAGAGGATGTAAAAAAATTGACTGCTTTAACCTTAAACAGAGAAATTAGCATAAACGATTTGTTTTCATTATGCTTGTATCAGCACCAACAAATTGCATTTAGAGCATCGTGGGTTTTAGAAAATGTTGCCGATTCTACAGTAAATGTCTTTGAAGAAGTTGTTCCTCAATTTTTAAACGCTTATCCGCAAATAAAAAATTTAAGTGTTAAAAGGCATTTTACCAAAATAATGATGATGTTGTATAAAACTAATAGACTTAATGAACAAAATTTTAATGCAGACTTATTAGAAAAATCTTTGACAGCAACGTTTGATTGGTTATTAGACCCAAAAACTCCTTTGGCAGTACAATGTAATGCACTCGATTTGGTTTTTGATTTCAGCAAAAAAGAAAATTGGGTGTTAGAAGAATTAAAAGTGATTTTGGAAAAAAAGTTAGTTACAAATTCGCCTGCTTTAAAATCAAGGTCTAAAAGATTATTAAAACGCATCAATTCAAAATAAAAACATAAAATTAAACAATGATTGAAACAGACTGGTTAAGCATAAAACAACAAGTGTTTGAAAAATGTGATATAGTATTAAATACCAAGGTTGAAGAATTACAAACTGATGTAGTGCAATTAAGATTAGGTATTGCAAATGATTCTAAAAGCAGCATGGGCGATAAATACGAAACAAGTAGAGAAATGATGCAACAAGAGATTAACAGGTTAGAACAACAAATAAGTATTAATAAGCAGCAACTATTTATGTTGAAAAGTTCGAAAACGGTTCAACAATCATCTCATATAACCAAGGGTAGTTTAGTGGAAACTAGCATTGGTAATTTTTTAATAGCGGCAAGTTTTGGGGAGTTAAAGTTGAAAGAATTCTCTTGTTTTGTTATTTCAGAAGCAGCACCAATAGCACAACTGTTAATGGGTAAATCAAATAACGAGCAAATTGAAATCAATAAAAAACAGGTTAATATTTTAAATGTGTATTAAATGGAGTTTACTTTAACCACCCCAGCATTGCTTTTTTCGGCAATTTCTTTATTACTGTTAGCTTATACCAATCGTTTTTTAGCATTAGCAAGTTTGGTGCGAACTATGAAAACGCAATATTTGCAAAATAAAGATGATAACCTATTAGCGCAAATGGCTAACCTAAGAAAAAGAATTTATTTGATTAGAAATATGCAAGCTTGTGGTATAATTAGCTTCTTCTTTTGTGTGCTTTGTATGTTTTTAATGTACTACCAGCAAATTTCATTAGCACAATATGTTTTCGGTTCTAGCCTTTTACTTTTAATGGTCTCCTTATATTTATCTTTTATAGAGATACAACTATCTGCAAATGCGCTTAAAATGGAATTGTTTAGTTTAAAAAAAGAAATTGATATTGCTGAAAGGTCAATTAAAAAATATATTGGGAAATAATTATTGCCTTGAGACTGATGTAGCAGACCTAATTCTTTAAGATTTTATAATAAATTAACTATACATGTACAGAGGTACTTATTCTAAAACGTAAAGCTAAAGCTTTAGCAATTGCCTCAAAAAGAGCAGTATCGTTTATTTCTACATCTTGATTTTTACTCAATTCCCAATTATTCATCTGCTTTTCAAAAAAATACGTTTTACCACCTAAAAAAACTTCTAGTTGTGCTTGGGTAGATGGTTTTTCGGTTAAAACCTGAAAAATAACGTCTCTTTTTTGGTGGTTAATACGTAGTAATATTGGCATAATATGAAGCGAATATATTTAGTAATTTATATTAACATTTAGCTTTTTATTAACAATTGTTAGTATGCTGATATGTAGGTGTTGTGAAAAGGGTTTAAACAAAAGAGGAGATTTTCTCAAATCCCCTCTTTATCAAATATTTATGATCTAGTTTTTAACTTTATCTAAATGGTGCTCAATACCACGTTTAATTTTCAATAAACAATCATGTATTGCCTTAGATATATCATCAGAAAGCGCACTTGCAAAAATAGGATCAATACCTTCCAATCTTGCTTCAATATTACATCTTTTATCGTCTGCACCAGATTTACCAGCATTTTCATCACTTAAGTGTACTTCAATACGAGTTAAATGGCTGTCAAAACGTTGTAGTTTTTCGTTAAATAAAGTTGTAACGTAATTGTTTAACAATTCTGTACCCTCAATGTGGTTGTCTGTATTTACTTGAATAATCATAATAATAAGTTTAGTGCTATTATCTCAAAATGTGTACCTATTTAAATTGTACTCTTCTAATTTATTAAAAAATATTTCAATAACTAAAGAAATCATAAATATGATATATTCATTACGCTGATACTCAAAAATTAGGCATCAATATTGGTTAAGTAGCAATAAAATATTATAACATGAATTTTAAACACATACTTACATTTTTTATTTTATCTTCTTTTATAATTGTGTCCTGTAATAAGGGCAGACATGAGGAGTTTGGTAGAGACTTAGCCAAGGCTTTTAAAAGCAAAAAGTACAAAGATTTTGATACAACAGCTTACAACGAGGTTTTTAAGGCAGAATTTAAAAAAATAAAACCTCAACTACATGACCCTATTTGGATTAGTAAAATTTATAAGGAGGAAGATAAAGGCTTAACATTATTAGGAGGTTTTTTAATTAATGGTGGTTTAGATAAATTACAAGAAAGCCTATTAAATTCAAGGTTTCATGGTTTAAATCCTGATTACTTTCATGCAGATAAAATAACTGATTTACTAAACCAAGTTAAAACCAAAAAGTTTAAAAAAGTTGAAGATAGTTATCCGCTGTTAGCACAACTTGAACTATATAGTGCAGATGGTTTAATTAATTATGCAGGTATTTTAAAATACGGTGCTGTTAATCCCAAAACAGTCTTAAGTAGATACTATGTAAGTGTAAAGCGGCCTGCTATTATTGAAGCTAAACAAGCTTTAGACCAAATAGATTTAGTGAAATTTTTAGAGAGCATACAGCCAAAAAATGGTTACTACCAGCGTTTAATGAATTTATTAATAAACGATGACAAATCTGAAAATACTGCAAAATTATCTACAGAAGACAGAGAAAAAGTTTATTTATCATTGGAAAGACTTCGTTGGCCAATTCAAGAATACAAAGGTAAATATCTCTTAGTAAATATTCCTGAGTATAAATTAAGATTGATAGAAGATAATACTACCAATTTGCAGATGAAAGTTTGCGTTGGTAAAGTAGGAGGGCATGAAACTCCAATTTTAAGTGGAATGATTGATAGAATGCAGGTGAACCCTGTTTGGAACATACCAGAAAGTATTGCAAGTACAGAGATATTAGGTGCTTTACAAAAAGACCCATACTATTTAGAAGCAAAAAATATGGTTGCTTATAAGAATGGCGAATTGATAGAAGCTTCTAACGTAGATTGGAGCAACGTTAACATTAGTGAGTATTCTTTTAAACAAAATCCTGGAGCTGATAACTCTCTAGGGCAAATAAAATTTATTTTCCATAATCCTTACGCCATTTATTTACACGATACTCCAGCTAAAGCTATGTTTAAACAAGATATGAGGGCGGTTAGCCATGGTTGTGTGAGGGTTGAAAAACCTATGGATTTAGCTGCTTTTTTATTAAATGATAAAGCTAAATCAGATAGAATTTTAAAAGAAACTGAGACCGTAATAAAAGGTCAAAAAGTTGACGCAAGATGGGTAATGGTTAAAGATAAAATACCTGTATTTATATCATACTATACCGCTTGGACAGATGATGACGGGAATTTAATAAGTTCTAAAGATGTTTATGGGTACGATAAATTATTATCCCCTAAGTTTAAACCTTTTATGGCTAGTTTATAAAAAAACAAAAAAGGAGTTTGATTTCAAACTCCTTTTTTGTTTTAAGAAATGGTAAATTATTTTTTATCGAAGTCTAATCTTACCGAAAAAACATTACTATAAAGGCCATCACTTTGGTTACCTATATTGGTTAGTGCATAATCAATAGAAAAGTTTTTTATTTTTAAACCTAATCCTAAATTAGGTTGAAAAACGAACTGTTGTGTTCCATTAAAATCAGTTGTTTTTTGAATATTTCCAACTCCACTACGTAAAAAAATAAGTTTTTTGAAGTTAGCTTCAATCCCAATAGTTGGGTCAACACTAACAGGGTTAGCTGATACAAGAACATTTCTTCTTCCATCAGTAGTTAAATTAATGTTTGTCTCCGCGGTTATTCCAAATTTATCGTTAATGTTTGTATCATAAGCCAAACCTAAAACAATACGAGGTAATGTAGTTTCAGTTGAGTTATTTGGTATATCATTGCCAGTAGCAGTATAAATGCTAGAAAACTTGTCAGGATTATAACTCCAGGCATTAAAAGTTGTGGTAATATCTCTACCAACTGCTGCAAAAGTAAATTTATTTAATCTGTATTGTGCGCCAATATCAATACCAAATCCCCACGATTTTCCGTACTCTCCAACTTTTCTATGTATTACTTTAACATTTGCACCGTAGCTTAAACCATTTTCATCTTTTTTTCTTTTGCTTCTGGCATAACTAAACAAAAAAGCATAATCTGCAGCAGAAAAAGACTTTACACGGTCGTAATTAATGTTGCCATCTGCATCTATTAATTCAGAGGTGTCTGGTATATCGTCAACCCCAAAACGAATTAAAGATGCTGCAATTACAGCAGTATTATCAGCAATAAATGTAGAAAAACCAGCATAATCATATTTAGCAACACCAGAAAAATATTCTGAATGCATTAAGCTGGCTTGACTTTGAGATTTCATATTCATTAACCCAGCTGGATTCCAATACCCAGAAGTAACATCATTTGTAGATGCTACAACAGAGCCAGCCATTCCAAATGCCCTTGAACCTATACCTATCTGTAAAAATTCGTTAGAATATTTTCTTGTTTGTGCTTTTAACACAATTGGTAAACCAAGAAAACAAACAATAAAAAGGCGTTTAATCATTAATTTAATTCTGCATCAATTTGGTCAAATATAATTATAAAATTTTCTCGTAAACTGTTTTTGTAATTTATTAAGCATTCTGTTAATAAAATTTCTTGTTCTGGTGTAAAAGGTTGATCCCAAATACGCAAACAAATTCTTTTTAAAGCATAAGTAATTTTATCTGTTAGTGCGTAGCTAAACAAGTATTTTTCCTTTTTAAAAGTTTCAAAAAACTTTAAAAACAGTTCTTGATTGTCAATTTTATTTAGGGTTAAAAAAGTAGATATTTCGTTAACGTTTATTTCATCTAAATATTGGTAAAACTTGTTTGGGTTAACAATATCCTCTGTTATTAACAAACTGTCTAATATCAATTCTAAACTAATATGGCCTAAAAAAAAAGGCTTTACTGGTGAACCTACAATACTTTCTCTAATTAATATTTTAATTTGATGTTGGTGTGTTCGAAAAAAATCAGAATTATGAAATAACTTATCTACTTCTAAATGCCTTCTCCAACCTTTCAAAATAGATTTTTGTATAGGTTTACTATTGAAAAGGATTTCATTTTTTTCTGGATGGATATTCCAGTTTTTGTTTACATTTTTTATCAAATCTGGCATTACTATTCCTAAAACTTCATAAGCATTGGTATTCGAGCGGTCAAAATAATAGTGAGATAAAAAATTCATTAACAGTTTTTTGCGATTTGAACTTTAATTAGATGCAAAGCATTTAAAAATCATTATATCTTTGCGATTTCTAAGATAATACAAATTTTAAATAAATAGAACATGAATTTTGTTGAAGAATTACGCTGGCGAGGTTTGCTGCATGATATTATGCCCGGTACAGAAGAAGAATTAGCTAAAGGGATGACGGCCGGTTATATTGGATTTGACCCCACCGCAGATTCTTTACATGTGGGTAGTTTATTGCAAATTTTAACTTTAGTGAGGTTTCAACAAGCGGGGCATAAGCCTTTTGCTTTGGTTGGTGGCGCTACCGGCATGGTTGGTGATCCTTCGGGGAAATCTCAAGAGAGAAACTTACTTTCTGAGGATATTTTAGACAAAAACCTTAAGGGAATACAAAGCCAATTAGAACGTTTTTTAGATTTTGATTGTGGTAAAAACAGTGCTCAAATTGTAAATAATTTTGATTGGTTTAAAAATTATAGTTTTTTAGATTTTATACGGGATGCCGGTAAGCACATTACGGTAAACTATATGATGTCTAAAGATTCTGTAAAAAAACGTTTAGAGAGCGAAATTGGGATGTCTTTCACTGAGTTTTCTTACCAATTGATACAAGGATATGATTTTTACCATTTATGGAAACATAATAATTGTGTGCTGCAAATGGGAGGGTCTGACCAGTGGGGGAATATTGTTACAGGTACCGAGTTTATTAGAAGAAAAGACGGAGGAAAAGCTTTTGCATTAACTTCTCCGTTAATTAAAAAATCTGACGGCACTAAGTTTGGTAAAACAGAAGGTGGTAATGTTTGGTTAGATGCTAAGAAAACCAGTCCGTACCAATTTTACCAGTTTTGGTTAAACGCGTCTGATGATGATGCGGTTAATTATATTAAGATTTTCACTTTTTTTAATCAGGAAGAAGTGGAAGCTTTAGTTGTAGAACATCAAGTTGCGCCACATTTACGTTTGTTACAAAAGGCATTGGCGAAAGACTTAACACAACGTGTGCATGGCGCCGATGCTTTAGAAACAGCATTAAAAACCACTGATTTTTTATTTGGGAATGGTGCTATTGATTTCTTAAACTCAATGGATGAAGAGAGTGTATTACAAGTTTTTGAAGGAATTTCTCAGTTTACGGTTTCAAAAGATGAGTTTGCAATGGCTTATGATGTGTTGACTTTGTTGGCGGATAAAACTTCTATATTTCCATCAAAAGGAGAAGCTAAGAAAATGATTACCGGGGGTGGGGTTTCTTTTAATAGAGAAAAATTAACTAGTCCAGATTTTACTGTTGATCAATTGCAAATGATTAATAATCAGTTTTTAGTGGTACAAAAAGGAAAGAAAAACTACTTTTTAGTTATTGTGAAATAAATTTTATAATCAGACATATATAATTTATGTTTGTATATATGTCTGATAGTAATAAAAAACTCCTAGAAGAACCTATAGCTGTTTACGCCACTGGTTTATATGATTCCGCCGTTCAAATGGTAGCATTATTTGGTGGTGCGTCAGCTTTAAATTTAAAATCAAATGTTCTTTCTGATTTTGATTTGTTAGAGCTCGCCCGTAGAGGCTTACCCAAAAAAGCGATGTTGGGTTTTATAAAAAAAATTTCTTTAACTATTCAAGAGTTTTCGGGTATTATGCATATTAATGAACGTACTTTTCAGCGTTTTGAAGATGATGCTTTTATTAAAACGGAATATTCTGAAAAAGCAATTGAATTGGCAAGGTTGTACGCTAAAGGAGAAAATGTTTTTGGTTCTTTAGATAAATTTAAAAAATGGATAAAAACGCCTTCTTATGTTTTTAAAAACAATAGTCCATTTTCTTTATTAGATTCATCGGTAGGTTTTGGTATGGTTTATAATGAGTTGGGGCGTATAGAGCATGGTATATTTTCTTAAATGGAATTATTTAGATTAGGTAAATCTAAGTATGCAAAAGATTTCAGTGGAGAAGGTGCCCGTATTTATGGTGGTAGGTGGAATTCTGAAGGTGTGCCAGCTGTATATTTTGGAAGTTCAAGGTCTTTAGCTGTTTTAGAGGTTTTAGTTCATTTACCAACAGATTTAGTTCCTGATAATTTTTGTATGGCACATTTTGAAGTTGACGTTCCGTTTAAAGAAATATTGTTAAAAGATTTACCCACCAATTGGAACGATTATCCTTTTTTGAAACAAGTTCAACTAATTGGAAATCAATTTTTTAAAGATAATCAATTCTTGTTATTGAAAGTTCCATCAGCTTTGGTACAACATGAGTATAATTACATTGCAAACCCTTTGCACCAAGACATTAATAAAATAAAATTGACTGAAAATTTGAATTTTAGTTTTGATAAGCGATTATTATAATTGAATCAATATGCCAATAATTAAACTTGAAACGCATATTGAAGCTGAACTTGAATTAGTTTTTGACCTTTCAAGAAGTATCGACTTACATAAAATATCTACCTCAAAAACTAATGAACAAGCAGTTGCAGGAATAACTTCTGGGCTAATTGGCTTAAATGAAGCTGTAACATGGAGAGCAAAGCATTTTGGATTTTATCAAAATTTAACCTCAAAAATTACAGAATTTGAAAGACCAAATTTCTTTACAGATGAAATGCAAAAAGGAGCTTTTAAATATTTTAAACACCAGCACTTATTTACAAAACAAGATGATATCACTTTAATGATAGATGTTTTCGACTATCAATCACCTTTTGGTATTTTAGGAAAAATGGCAGATAAACTATTTCTTCAAAAATATATGACCAATTTACTGATGGAAAGAAATAACATCATTAAAGAATTTGCAGAAACAGATAAGTGGAAAGAGGTGTTGTGATTCTTTGTATAAAGGAACTGATACATTAAATTCCGATACCAATTACCTAAACAATCATCAAATTACAGCCTCTAATATCGCTATTGTCAAATCTTCCCAGCACCTCAAAACTCCCGTTATCGTATGTTTTACCTAAATCTTGGGTTGCAATAAAAGAGCAAGAGTGAATATTTGCTAAGTCAATTACGTTAATTCCACCAGCTCTTTGGCTTTTCAATAATGTTAAAGGGTCGTTAGTATCTCTTATCAAAACTTTCATCCAAGGAGGGCAATCAAAAACTCCATCACCTTTAGAATAAGCTTGCGAAAGCAGTTCAGTCATACCGTATTCAGAATGTATTTTAGAAACACCAAAGCCATCACTAAGTGTTTTATGCAATTCTTCCCTAATCATTTCTTTGCGTTTACCTTTCATTCCGCCAGTTTCCATCACCACCATTTCGGGGAAATTTAATTGATACGCTTCAATAAAATCTAACAAAGCATAGGTAACTCCAATTAAAATAGTAGGTTGTTTTTTTGTTTTTAAATCAATTAAAATATCAAATAGATTTTGGTGATTGTATAAGAAAAAACCACTATTTTGATGTTCAGATTTTTTAATTAAATCTTCAACCATATAAATTAAAGACGAACCTTCTCTTTCTAAATAATTAGGTAAAAGTGCTAAAATACAAACTTCATTTATTTTTCCGTAAAAATGCTCAAAACCTTTTAAATAGCTTTTCTCATAAATTTCAATATCATGCACATAATGTTTGCTTGTAAAATCGCCAGTTGTACCAGAACTTGAGAAAACTACATCAGCAAAAGCTTTATCTTCTATAATTGAATGTGTTTTAAATAAAGAAACCGGTAAAAATGGAATGTTACTATAATGCTTTATGTCGTCTGAACATATTTTTAATGCGTTTATAAACTCCGTATATACAGGAATGGTTTGAGATTGTAATTTAAAGGCATCCAAACAAGCGTCGTTAAACTCGTTTTCGTTTTGGATGTTAAAAATATTCATGCCCAAAGGTAATAAATAGGCATTTTATTAACCTAATAATTAATTTTTATTTGGTTGGTATTGGTAAACAATTTGAAAAGTCTCTTTTCTAAGACTCGGAGAAATTTCCCCAATTTTTAAATCTTTCTTTTGCGGGGTGGGTTCACATACATAATAATTTTCTCCTTTATAACTTATAGGTGTCCCAATTGGTTTATCAAATTTTACAGCTATAGTAATATGGGTAGGGTATAAAAGCGTAATCATTGGTAAATTATAAATTTCTTTTACCAAGTAAAAGAACAACGCAGCCCTATCGTCACAATCGCTATAATCGCTAAATAGAGTTTGCTCTGGCGATAAGCGTTTTTCTTTTCCGTAAATATCATTATCATTTTCATATAAAAAAGCGTTACGGGTAAAGCGCATCAGGTAATCAACCCCTTTCTTTTGTGTTAGTCCTTTTATGTTCTTTTTTAGTAAAGGAATAATAGAGCTGTATGTTTCCTTACTTAAGGGGATGTTAAAGTACGATTCAAAATCAACTATAGGATAATTTTTAAAAAGCGTTTGTAAATTGCTACTCAATTTTACATTAAAATAATATGCTTTTTCGCGATAATTAAAGGTTAAAAGTTTGCCTTTATAATCTGCAGGATTTAAATCTGGTATTTGGGTTACTTTATAGGAGAAAGAATTTATAGCTTCTTTTATGTAAATACCAATTGGAACTACCTTATCCGTTAAATAATTTGCATTTTTAAAATCGTGAAAGTTTAAGCATACAAACTGTTTTTTGTTTGATGTGAAAAATGGGATATCGCTTATATCCTCATCGCTCCAAACATAAAACAATAATTGATGATCATTACCTATCGCTAAACGAGTATCATAACCAGATTTTACTAATAAAAACCATTTGTAAAGCGTGTAACGTTCGTAATTATCTTCTTTCGGACTTATTTGTTGTACAGTTTTTCTAACCAATTGGTAATAAAACCAATCATTCAATTGGTTTTCATTTTTATATTGAACCAAAGTGTTTACTAAACTTTGGTAGTTTGAATCATTAACTTTATTATAAAACTGATGAATTGATTTTTCAGAAATCTTATCTTTAAAATCAACATTGAAGCTAGAATCGGCAACAATATTAAAGGTTTTGTTATAAAACTGAAAAGCAATATTTTGCCCTTTAGCTATCATTGATGTAAATAATAAGCTAATTAAAATAATTGAGGCAATATGTTTAATCTTAATTTTCAGGCTGTTAATAATTTGTTTAAATTAAATTTACAAAAAATTAATATTAAATTAACAGTAATGGTTTGATATATTTTATTTGAAAACCATATTTTGACATTAAATAAACTTAATCATGTTTAATTAGCAATCTTCTTTGCATTATTTAAATAAATATTTCAAACAATGAATATTGATTTCATTTTTATAGATTTGATTCTAAAATAATTGTATTTCTATTTTGAGCATCAGTGTAAAAGCATTAAGTAAAAATTACGGAACGCAGAAAGCCGTAAATCATATTTCATTTGAAGCAACACCAGGTAAAATATTGGGTTTTTTAGGTCCAAATGGTGCCGGAAAATCTACTACCATGAAGATGTTAACTTGTTATATTCCTAAATCAAGTGGCGAAGCTAAAGTTTGTGGTTTTGATATTTCAACAGACGCTTTAGAGGTTAGGAAGAACATTGGCTACCTACCAGAAAGTAATCCGCTTTACCATGAAATGTATGTGAAAGAATTTTTATTTTTCGTTGGCGAAATTTATCAACTTAGAGATTTAAAAGCTAGAGTTAATGAGGTAATTGAACTTACAGGATTAAAAAAAGAACAGCATAAAAAAATTGGTCAGTTATCTAAAGGCTATAAACAAAGAGTTGGCTTAGCGCAAGCAATTATTCATAATCCTAATGTTTTAATTTTAGATGAGCCAACATCGGGCTTAGATCCAAATCAACTGATAGAAATTAGAGCTTTAATAAAGGAGTTAGGTAAAACTAAAACCGTAATTCTATCTACGCATATTATGCAAGAGGTTGAAGCTATTTGCGACGAAATCGTAATAATTAATAAAGGAGAAATTGTAGCTAAAGATACTTTACAA
This sequence comes from Pedobacter alpinus, assembly GCF_042684645.1. Taxonomy (NCBI): domain Bacteria; kingdom Pseudomonadati; phylum Bacteroidota; class Sphingobacteriia; order Sphingobacteriales; family Sphingobacteriaceae; genus Pedobacter; species Pedobacter alpinus. Next base: position 24,504 of record NZ_JBHULV010000017.1, on the reverse strand, counting down.
GGACTTTTAACTACCCACGGCGAAAAAAGTTTAGAGCCAATTTTTGTTAAACTCACTAAAGATATTTAATACCAGGTTTTATAAAAGCCAAATCAAAAATTAAAAAAACACATGTTTACCATTTATAAAAAAGAACTTTACGCATACCTAAGCTCCTTAGTTGCCTATATTACTATTGGTGTTTTTTTGGTGGTTTTAAGTTTATTTCTTTGGGTTTTTCCTGATACAAGTGTGTTAGAATATGGCTATGCTGGTTTAGATAGCTTGTTTAATACCGTTCCGTATTTATTTATGTTTTTAATTCCGGCAATAACCATGCGTACCTTTGCAGAAGAGAAAAAAGAAGGCACTTTTGAACTTTTAGCAACTAGGCCTTTAACAGATTGGCAAATTGTTTTAGGTAAATTTTTTGCAGCGTTAACATTGGTGCTTTTTGCTTTAATTCCAACAATTGTATATTATATTTCTGTTTATGAATTAGGTGTTGTAAAAGGGAATATTGATAGCGGAGCTGTAATAGGCTCTTATATTGGGTTATTATTATTAGGCGGATCAATGGTTGCTATTGGTGTTTTTGCCTCATCTTTAACAAAAAATCAAATTATAGCATTTACCATTGCAGTGTTTTTAAGTTTTTTTGCTTTTAGCGGGTTTGATTCTGCCAGCCAGATTTTATCTCTCCAAAAGTTTGATAGTATATTAATGAATTTAGGTATTAACGAACATTACCAATCAATTAGCAGGGGTGTTTTAGATTCTCGTGATTTAGTGTATTTCTTAAGTTTTATGTTGTTGTTTTTATTGGCAACTAAAACATTTTTAGGAGGTAGAAAATGGTAAACAGGCAAAGAAATAAAGATTTAGGGCAATTATTAATTGGCTTTGCAGCAATTGTTTTGTTTAACTTATTGTCGCAAGTTGCGTTTACCCGTATAGATTTTACAAAAGAAAAAAGATATACCATATCGCCAATAAGTATTCAAATTTTAAACGATTTAAAAGAACCAGTTAAAATTACCGTGTTTTTAGAAGGTGAGTTTCCAGCCGGTTTTAAGCGATTAAGAAATGCTACCAAAGATTTATTGAATGATTATAAATCTTACGCTGGCAATAATTTGCAATTTGAATTTGTAAACCCAGTTGAAGGTAAAAATCAACAAGAGCAAGAGGAGATTTATCAAGAACTAAACGCCAAAGGAATTGAACCAACAAATTTAAGTGTAAAAACGGATGCTGGTTTAAGTCAAAAGGTAATTTACCCCGCGGCAATGGTTAATTTTAAAAACCAACAAATTGCGGTAAAGTTATTACAAAACAGAATTGGCATAACACCAGAAGAGGTGTTAAATAACTCTATTCAGAATTTGGAATATGCTTTTTCTTCGGCAATAAAAAAAGTAACTTCTGGCGGTAAACCAAGAGTAGGTTTTACAGAAGGACATGGCGAATTAAGCGATTTGCAACTGCAAGATGCTATGATTTCTTTGGCAGACGGTTATGAAGCAGGACGTATAAATTTAGAAACTATTACCCAAAGTGGTTTAGAAAAACTGAGAGTTATGGTAATTGCAAAACCACAAACAGGTTTTTCAGAAGCAGAAAAATATAAAATAGATCAGTTTTTAATGCGTGGCGGTAAAATTATTTGGACAATTGACCAAGTAACAGCCGAGTTAGATAGCATGAGAAAAGCAGCAAGGGGAGAGCAGTTGGCTTTTCAGAAAAAACTGAATTTAGACGACCAATTATTTACTTACGGTATAAGAATTAATTATGACTTAGTAGGCGATATGAATTGTGCACAAATACCAGTAAACGTTGGCGAAGTAGGAGGGCAGGCACAAATTCAGCTAGTACCTTGGTTATTTTATCCTATAATAATGCCGGTAAGTGTGCATCCAATGGTTAAAAATTTAGATGGTATTAAAACAGAATTTTTAAATACAATTGATACAATTGGGATGGCTAATCTTAAAAAAACGATATTATTAACCACCTCACCTTTTAACAGAGAATTAGCTGCGCCAACTATTGTTTCATTAAATATGATTGAAGATACGCCAGACCCAAAACTTTTTCAGAGTGAACCTAAAGCTGTAAGCGTATTGTTAGAAGGTAATTTTAAATCTAATTTCATGAATAGAGCTATCCCAGAAGGGGTAGGTTTTAATACTCAAACCATCAATAAAAGTAAATTTACTAAAATGTTAGTATTTAGTGATGGAGATGTTTTTAAGAGCCAAATAAGTGAACAAGATGGTTCTGTTTTTCCGCTTGGATATGATAGATTTAGCCAGCAAACTTATGGTAATAAAACTTTTTTATTAAACGCAGTTGATTATCTTACAGATGATTCTGGTTTAATAGCGTTACGATCAAAAGAAATTAAATTAAGATTGCTTGATAAAGGAAAATTGGTAGCACAAAAACTAAAATGGCAGCTTATAAACACCTTAATTCCGTTAATAATGTTAATACTTTTCGGTATTTTTCAACATATTTACCGTAAGCGCAAGTATGCAGCTTAAAATTCATATTTTTGATTTTAAACATAGCAAAATAATAAACATACAATAAAGATGAGATTCATTGTTTCTACGTCAACATTATTAAAACATTTACAAGCAGTAAGTGGAGCATTAAGCAATAGCGCTGTTTTGCCAATCTTAGAGAATTTCTTGTTCGAAATTAAAGAAGGCAGCTTAACCATTTCTGCTACAGATTTACAAACAAGTATGACAACTTCTTTAGCTGTAGAATCTAAAGAAGGAGGTAAAATTGCTGTTCCGTCTAAAATATTATTAGATACTTTGAAAACATTAGCAGAGCAGCCAATTGCTTTTTCTGTTGATGATAACACTTTTGCAATTGAGATTAGCGCAGGAGATGGAAAGTATCGTTTAAGCGGAGAAAATGGAGAAGATTTCCCTAAAATACCAACGGTAGATGATGCTTCTTCGGTAAACTTGCCAGCATCTGTTTTAGCAGAAGCAATTAATAAAACAATTTTTGCAGTTAGTAACGATGAGTTGAGACCAGCAATGACAGGTGTTTTTTGCCAACTATCCCCACAAAACGTGACTTTTGTAGCAACAGATGCTCATAAACTAGTGAGATACAGAAGAAACGATGCTAAAGCAGATACTGCAACTTCATTTATTTTGCCTCGTAAAGCTTTAAACTTATTAAAATCTTCTATCCCATCAGAAGATATTAATGTTTCTATTGAGTACAACTCAACAAGTGCGTTCTTTAAATTTGCTAACATTAATTTAATTTGCCGTTTAATTGATGAGCGTTACCCAGATTATGAAGCGGTAATTCCTCAAAACAATCCAAACAAATTAACTATTGAAAGAAGTTTGTTTTTAAACTGTTTAAAAAGGGTTGTTATTTTTGCTAACAAAACTACACACCAAGTACGTTTAAAAATTAACGGCAGCGAGTTAAATATATCATCAGAAGATATTGATTTTGCTAACGAAGCACATGAGCGTATTGGTTGCCAGTTTGATGGCGAAGACATGGAAATAGGTTTTAACGCTAAATTTTTAATAGAGATGTTAAATAATTTATCTGGAGAAGAAGTAACTATTGAAATGAGTACGCCTAACAGAGCAGGTATATTATTCCCAACCATTAAAGATAAAAACGAAGATATTTTAATGTTGGTAATGCCTGTAATGCTGAATAACCACGCTTAAAAAATTGTAATATAAAAACAGGATGGCTTAGTATATTTGCTAAGCCATTTTTGTTTAAAATATATTAGCTATAGATGATTCCGAAAATATCCAATTCTTCTTTTAAGTATTTATTCAGTCTTTTATTAATTGCTGTAAGCATAGCATTTAATTCTTGCAAACTTGAAGAAGTTAATCCATTATCAGGAGAAGCAAAAATTCGAATTATAAATGCATCACCAGAGGCAAATCAATTTAGTTTTTTTATAAATGATACTTTAAAAACAGGGCAAGCTTTAAATTACGGAGAGGCAAGTCCCTATATTAATATATCTGCTGGTTCAAATTCTGTTTATACCAAACTAGATAACAGTATATTAAGTAATACTAATTTGCGACTTTTCTTAAGCAACAATACAAATTACACCTTATTTTTAGCGGGCAAAGCATCTAAAGACTCTCTTATTTATGTCTCTACTTCAGATAATTTAAGTTTTGGTTCAGACACAACTGCTACTGTAAGGTTTATTAATGTTTCACCTAATTCCCAAAATCTAAACTTGGTTTTTCAAACATCTTTAGTTGATAGCGTTAATGTAATTAGTTCAATTAATTACCGTTCAGCATCCAATTATATAAGAATAAAGCCAAACATTTATTTTTTGCGAATAAAAAGAACAGGAAGTAGCGCATCTTTAGCCAACCTTGATGGTTATAATTTGCAGGCCGGTAAAGTATATACATTTTGGGCTAAAGGGTTAGTAAACACTACCGGCACTTTTGCTTTAAATATAGGATCTCTGACAGACAATTAGTCGAAAATAAATAGTTTTAAAATAGATGTTTTACTTGTAGCTATTGTTTAGCTTTGCAAAAAAAAATAGTAATGGAAATATTAACACAACTAATAGATTTTATCCTTCACATAGATGTTCATTTAAGTGAAATTATTAGAGATTATAGAGTTTGGACATACTTAATTCTTTTCATAATCATTTTTGCAGAAACAGGTTTAGTTGTAACTCCTTTTTTGCCCGGAGACTCTTTGCTAATAGCTGCTGGCGCATTGGTTTCTGTTGGCGATACAGGCATGAATGTTAACTTACTTGCAATACTTTTAATTATTGCTGCCATATTGGGGAATACAGTTAATTATGAAATAGGTAGGTATTTTGGTGTTAGAGTATTTAAGCCTGGTAATAAAATACTTAAGATTGAATATTATGAACAAACCCAAACTTTTTTTTTAGAACATGGTACTAAGGCAATCATTTTAGGAAGGTTTTTACCTGTTTTAAGAACGATTGTTCCTTTTGTTGCCGGTATAGGAAAGTTAGATAGAAATCGTTTCAACTTCTTAAATATAGTTGGAGGCATAATATGGATTGGCTTGTTATTATATGCAGGCTATTTTTTAGGCAGATTTGAGTTCTTTAAAAAGAATTTTTCGGCCATTATTTTAGTAGTAATTGTGGTAACTCTTTTACCTGCTGTTTATGCAGCTGTTGCAAGTAAATTTTCTAAAAAAGTGGTTTAAAATTTATTTTTTTAAACAACAAAAGCCATGATTTATCGTGGCTTTTGTTGTTTAAAGGCTTTATAGTAAAATACTAACTATCGTTTTTCTCTAATAATTTTATTAAAACAGCAAAGTCTTTTGGGTACTCAGCTGTAAAAGTTCTAGTTTCGTTTTCTGCAATTTTGAAAGTTACTTCTCTAGAGTGTAAAGCAAAACGTTTCATAATAGGTTGTTCAACCTCATTTTTGCTTAATTTAAAGTTTCTTTTAATTTTTGATAAAAAAACCGGTTTACCATCATACATTTCATCGCCACTTATTGATGCCCTTTGTGTAGCCAAGTGAATTCTTATTTGGTGCATACGCCCGGTAACAGGCCTGGCTTCAATTAAAGTGTAGTGCTTAAAGAATTTTATTGATTTAAAATAAGTGTCGGCTCTTTTACCTTCACCTCTACTAATCATCACATTCCCTTTTCCTGCATTTAAAATTGGTAAATCTACCAATACATCATTAAAAACATGAGTGCCATCTACAACAGCATGGTAAACTTTCTTTACTTCGCGATGTTCGAATTGCATAGACACAAACCTGTAAGTTTCTGGGTTTTTAGCGATAATCATTGCTCCAGATGTTTCTTTATCTAACCTATGGCAAATCTGTGCATCTTCATGGTACTGCTTTGCTAATCTCAATATATTTACATCGCCACCCTCTCTTTCATCCAAAGATGCTATAAATGGGGGTTTGTTTACCACAATTATATGTTCGTCTTCAAAAATAATGAGATCTTGTAGTTTCGGGATTTTCATAAGTGCCAAAGATAAGTTAAAAGCTTAAAATTTGTTAAAAGATGTGATTTAATATTGATTACAAAAAGCTTATAAAACAGTTAAGCTCCAAACGGGGAGAATGGAGCTTAAACTAACCAATTATAAACCTAAATTAAACGAAAGGACATTTAAATAAAGTAATGAGTTATAACTCGAATTACTTGGTGTAAAGGTAACACTAAGTGAGTTTAGTATTGTCACAAAATTGTCATGTAATTGTTAATTAATTAATACTTCTTGTTAAATTTTGTTAAATATATATCAATTTACATTAAATCTTGCGGATTTGCTAAGTGCTATGTTTGCATTTAAACTTTTAATTTAATTTAACTTGTTGATAATCAAAGGAAAGTTAGTTGTTCTAAAATTTCTTTAAAAAATTATAAATTCTTAAATTCAAAATTTGTTATAAATTGCTAAAATGGGTGATGAGTTTGTTAGGATCGGGATAAAAAATATGGTATGCCCAAGATGCATATTGGCTTTAGAAAATGGTTTAGAGGTTATTAACTGTAATTTTAATGAAGTTAAATTAGGTTTTGTAAATATAAATAGGAGTTTTCCTATATTGAAAATACAAGAAATGTTATTGAGTTTAGGTTTTGAATTAATAACAACCCACGATCAAAGATTAGTTGGAAGTATAAAAACCAAACTTATAGAATTACTTCAAGTAAACGAAAATTTAAGAAGCGAAAAACTATCTGTTTGGCTATCTAATGAATTGAGTAAAGATTATCATTATCTAAGTAATTTGTTTTCTGATACAGAAGGAAAAACAATTGAACGCTATTTTATCAAACTCAGAGTAGAAAAAGTTAAAGAGTTTTTAGTGTACAATGAATTAAATTTAAAGGAGATTGCTTTCAAATTAGGTTTTAGCAGTGTCGCTCATTTATCGGCGCAGTTTAAAAAAGAAACTGGTTTTACTACCACTCATTTTAAAAAATTAGGATTAAATAAGCGCTTGTTTATTGACGAATTATAACAAATTATTTGAAATGAAATTATATTAAAATTAGCTGAAACCGTTAGCTTTTTAAGCCTTAATAAACTCCCAAAATTTTTATTCTACCAATAATATAAAAATTTGTTAAATTTAAATGTTTATATGCTTTGTGAATGATTAGAGTTTTTGTGTTCTTAAGTTTTCTATTAATGCTATCCTTGCAATCTTTCGTTTTGCTAGATGATGTTAAAACTGCCGGATTATATAAGTTACCAAATGGAGTTACAAGTAAAGATTATCAAAAAAACAAACTCATTATAAAATTCAAAAAAAATCCTATAGAGGCAGACTATAAACAAATAAATCAGCAATTACTCTCTTCTAATAAAGCAATAATAATCACCTCTGCTATGTCTGTTTTTAAACAAACTAGCACATTAACAGACCAGCAAAGTATTGACATTGTTGGTTTAAATAGAATTTATGAGGTGGATTTTGAAAGTGATTTGCACATTGAAAATGTAATTAGCGAAATTTTAAAAAATTCGAATATAGAATATGCAGAGCCAAGTTTTGTTTATCATACTTTTGCAGACCCTAACGATACTGGTTTTGCGATAGGAAGACAAAATTATTTGCAACAAGTAAAAGCATTAGAAGCTTGGAACATTCAGCCCAATGCTAATGAGGTTGTAATAGCCATTGTAGATTCAGGTTCGGATTTACAACATGAAGATTTAGCCAATAACATACATTATAATTTAAACGATCCCATAAATGGTATTGATGATGATGGCGACGGATATATTGATAACTATATGGGATGGGATTTTGTTGGTGCTACAGCTGAAAAAATTATAGAAGATAATAATCCTGATATTCCAGCAGATTCTTTAGACCATGGAGTGCATGTTAGTGGTTTAGCTTCTGCAGTTACAAATAATAATATTGGTATTGCAAGTATAGCCCAAAATGCAAAATTAATGATATTAAAAACTGGAGCTGATAATAGTTCGAGTTCTATATATAAAGGCTACGAAGGAATAGTTTATGCAGCAAACCATGGTGCAAAAATCATCAATTGTTCTTGGGGTGGCCCTGGAGGTGGTGCTTATGGTCAAGACGTTATAAATTATGCAGTTAGTAAAGGCTGTTTAGTAGTAGTTGCAGCAGGCAATAAAGGAACCGATGAACTTTTCTATCCTGCTGCATATTCGGGTGCTTTTGCTGTAGCAAATTTACAAAGCAACGATGTTAAGTCGGTAAGTTCAAGTTATGGATATCATGTAGCAATTGCAGCGCCCGGTTCTGGTATCTACAGTACATTAAATAACAACCAATATGGTTATAAAAGTGGTACATCTATGGCTACCCCAATTGTTGCCAGTGCAGCAGCATTGGTTTTGGCAAAAAATCCAGCTTTAACTGGTTTTCAGGTTGGCGAAATATTAAGGCTAAGTACAGATGATATTTATAGCAATATTCCGGAAAATGCAAATTTTAATAATAAAATAGGTAGCGGCCGATTGAATGTTTTTAAAGCTTTACAAGCTACCCAAAGCCCAGCTATTAGGTATCAAAAAATTAGTATTGAAGATGCTTCAAATGGTGCCTTAGCAGCTGGCGATACATTAAATTATTATTTCGATTTGAAAAATGTTTTAATGACCACAAATAATATTGAAGTAACTTTAACCACCAATAATCCTAATGTTAAAATTATTTCTGGAGTAAAAAACACTGGAAATTTCTCTACACTTGAAACAAAAATTTTAGGTCCATTTAAAATTTTTGTAAACCCTAATACACCAGAAAACACAACTATTTTATTCAAACTAGGTTATAGCAATACTTCTGTAAATTACAACGCAAGTGAATTTTTTACAAGTAATGTAAATCTTGATTATCAAAATATTACTGTAAATCAATTATATACTACAATTACTAGTAATGGTAGGGTAGGTTATAGTTCAGCAAATGCTCACAATGGTTTGGGTGTGCTTTATAAAGATTTTTCAACGCTTTATGAGGGTTCTCTAATGATAGGTGTTTCAAATACTCAGGTTTCTAATAATGTACGTTCAAATAATGGTGGTACAGATAACGATTTTAAAAAGATAAAAGGCGTAGCTAGAATTCAGAATACTTTAGCAGCTTACGAAGGCGTAGCCCAATTTAATGATACTTTAAGTACAAAACCTATTGGTTTAAGCGTAATTAATAAACAAATTGCTTTTAAAACTAAACCAGACGATAAATATGTAATTGTTGAATATGAAGTGATAAACAACAATAAGACAGCTTTAAATAATGTTTATGTTGGATTGTTTACAGATTGGGATGTTGATGAGAGTTCGCGTAATATTTTAAAGTATGATGAAAACAATAAATTAAGTTATGTTTACGCAACAACACCTTTAACACCTTATGTTGGGGTTAAATTGCTTTCTAATAATGCTAATCCATTGTTTTATCCGATGTCTTACCAAGTAGCTACAGATTTACTTTACGATGGTAGTTTTACTGTTGCAGAAAAATATCAAACATTAACAAGCGGTATAAAAGCTACATCATTAGGAGGCGAAACTGGTTTGGATGTGATGTGTGTAGTTGGAAATGGGCCATATAATATTTTGCCTAATAAATCTATAAAAATAGCCTTCGCAATTATTGCTGGCGATAATTTGGATGATATTACTCAATCTGCTTTAGCTGCCCAAACTAAATATATAGAACAAAAGATAGTTTTAGAAAGTGGCTTTAGCATTTCTCAAAATTATCCAAACCCTGCAAAAAAGCAAACCAATGTAAACATTAATTTACCAGAAGATGGTTTAACAACTTTAGAGATTTTTGATAATTTGGGTAAAAGAGTTAAAACGGTTTTTGAAGACGATTTAAAGAAAGGAATTTATACTTACTCTATGGATTTAAGCAATATGAAAACTGGAATTTACTTTTACAGGTGTACTTTAAATGATAAAGAACAAATAAAGAAAATGATAGTTGTAGAATAATAGTTGGTGTTTTATCAATCGTTATTATTATAACATACTCGGCACCTTGGTTCGTAATTTTCTTTCTCGCCTAATAAAAATTGATTTTTATTTTCGACCAATCTGTAGCTAAATAGGGCAGGGCCACCACATCTTACGCAAACAGCATGTACTTTAGTAACATCCTCTGCAATAGCTAATAAAGAAGGAATAGGTCCAAATGGTTTACCTTCAAAATCCATATCTAAACCGGCAATAATTACCCTAACTCCTTTATTTGCCAATTTCACACAAACATCTGGCAATTCATCGTCAAAAAACTGGGCCTCATCAATACCTACAATTTGTGTATTGCTTCCATACAATAAAATAGAAGATGAATGATCAACAGGAGTGGAATTAATAGAGTTTAAATCGTGAGAAACAACGGCGTTTTCATCATATCGGGTGTCGGTTTTAGGTTTAAAAATTTCGACTTGCAATTTTGCAATTTGAGCCCTTCTTAACCTTCTAATTAATTCTTCTGTTTTACCAGAGAACATGGAGCCACAAATTACTTCAATACTTCCACCAAATTCATTTCTTCTTCTCAATCTATCGTCATTAAACATAAACTCACACAAATTGCGTTAAACCTTTCGGCTAATATCAGAATTATATGTTATTTTTGATAGCGTATTTACCAACATAAATACACAAAATTTACGTTTACAAATCATGATGAATAAGGCGCAGATACTAAGAAAGATAGGAAACATCATTCAAGAACTAAATGAGCAACACGAATATTTAACTAGTGCTAGCAAAATCAATTTGTTAGAATTAGAATTGTTTACCGCTAATGCAGATTTTTTAATAGACCATATTGAGATTTTAAAAAAATTGAATGAAAGGCCTGAAATTAAAAGTATTGAAGATATTGTAAATGCGCCAAAATTAATACACGAAGAAGCTACAAAAAGTGTAGATACAGTTATAAAACTAACTGAAGAACCACAAGAAGAACCAAAACAAAAATTCAATTTTTCTTTTGAAGAACCAACTGAAATGGTTTTTGATTTTGAAAAAAGAATAGCAGTTGAAGAAGTTTTTGATAGAGATTTAAGCGAAGCTGAGTTGAAGGTTTTAGAAGAAAAAAAATCTGAAAAAGATTTCTCAACACTTAAAACAGCACAGTTTCCTGAGATTGTTGAAATAAAGCTAAAAGATGATGTTGTTGAAGAAGAAAAAGGTCCAGAACCTTTTTTAGTGATAAAGGATGAGCCAGTGATGGAAGCTATAAAACCAGAGCCAGCAGAACCAGCAGTTGTTGAAAAAATACAACAAGCGGAGGTAATTATTCAAAATGAAGCAACTCCTAAAATAGCTGATAACGAAATTAAGCGTTTAACATTAAATGAGATGTTATCTTCAAAATTAAATAAAACAGGGTTAGGAGCTAAAAATACACAAAGTACAAAAAAAGTTGATGATTTAAAAGCAGCGATTAGTATTAACGATAAAATGGTTTTTATTAAGGAACTTTTTAACGGTTATAATTTAGCTTATAGTGAAGCAATTGAAATATTAAACAGGTTTGATAATCAAGAAGCGGCTGATAATTTTTTGCAGAAAAACTATGCTGTTAAAAATGATTGGGAAAGTAAACAAAGTACTGTTAATAGGTTTTACGAGTATTTAGGTAAGAAGTTTTTATCTTAATTTTCTTTAACACTTCTTGCTTATTTATCATTCAAATTAATGCCTCTTCCTAAAAAAGTTACAGCAAAAAAAACAAACACAAAACCACGTACACCCCGGAAAAAGAAAGTTTCTAAAAGTAAATTTTCTGCAAAGTTTAAAGTTGTTTTAATAATAATTGCGTTATTAGTTTTATCTCCGTTTTATTATGGTAAGGTTATAAAAACAGTGGTTTCTACCAGCAGATGGTTCAGAGATTTGTTTGTCTTTGATGAATATCCACATTACGAGAAATTTGGTATCCGTATTCCTCGTAAATTTTATGTTCATGGTATAGATGTTTCTTACTATCAAGGTAAAATTGATTGGGAAAAAGTGAGCATGATGGATTATAATGGTATTAAAATATCATTCGCTTTTATAAAAGCCACTGAAGGTGTAACATTAGTTGATTCTTACTTTCAAAGAAATTGGCGAGAAAGTAAAAAAAATGAAGTGATAAGAGGAGCCTATCATTATTTTAAACCAAAAAAATCTGGTTTATGGCAAGCTCGCTTTTTTTTACAAACGGTAAAAATGGAATCGGGAGATTTACCACCAGTAATTGATATTGAAGAAACTGCTGGTTTGTCGAAAAATGAGTTAATCCCGAATATTCAAGACTTTTTAAACGAAATAGAAAAGAAAACTAAGATTAAGCCAATTATTTATACAGGTTATCAGTTTTATAAAGATAATTTGAAAGGAGAATTTGACGATTATCCTTTATGGGTTGCTCATTATTACCAGCCTAAATTGAAATTTAAGAAAGAAACACGTTGGGAATTTTGGCAACACGCTGATAATGCAAATATTGATGGAATTAACCATAAGGTGGATATGAATGTTTTTAACGGACAAGAAGAAGATTTAAGTGCATTATTAATTCAAAATAGTAAATAACGTTCCATAAAATGATTTTTGAACAAGAATTTTTAGTTTTAAATCAGAAACCGAGAGGTTTTCATATCATCACTAGCCAGATTTTGGGAGTTATTCCTCAAATAGAAAGCATAAAGGTTGGGATGCTACAAGTATTTATCCAACATACTTCTGCATCGTTAAGTATAAATGAAAACGCCGACCCTACAGTGAGACAAGATTTTGAAATGTTTTTTAATAAAACCGTAAAAGAAAGAGACCCTAATTATCTACATGATTATGAAGGAGACGATGATATGCCTGCACATTTAAAATCTGCTTTATTGGGTTCTTCTGTTACAATTCCAATAAGAAATGGAAAGTTGGCTTTAGGTACCTGGCAAGGTATTTATTTTTGCGAACATAGAGATGCTGGAGGCAAAAGAAGTTTTGTAATTACTGTTTGGGGCAAAGGTTTTTAGGTTTCTATAAATCATACATATATAGGATTAAAATTTCATTTTTAACCTATAAAAAAAGCCGTTTCTCTTTAAAAAGAAACGGCTTTTGATTTTGCTTTCGGCTTTAGCCTTATGCTTAATGTTATTTAATAAATAATAATTCTCTGAATTTAGGTAATGGCCAAATATTGTCATCAACCATTAATTCTAATTTATCAACGTGGTAACGTATTGGCTCAAAGTAAGCTTTAACTTTCTCATCGTAAGCAATTGCTTTATCTCTAGAATCTTCAATTACGTTAGCTAATTTACGTTCTTCAATCATTGCGTGTACATTATCTTTAATAAAGTTGATGTGCTTAGATAATTCTTTAACAATTAATAATTGAGAGCTGTAACTTTCTTCGTCTAAACCAATATCTTTTAAACCTTTTATATTAGTTACTAAAGTTGTTTGGTAAGAAATTGCTGCTGGTAAAATAACGTTAGTAGCAAGTTCGCCAATAACACGACCTTCAATTTGAATTTTCTTATAGTAATCTTCCAATAAAATCTCATGACGAGCGTGAGCTTCTCTTACACTAAATACACCAGTATCTTGAAATAATTTAGTTGATTTTTCAGTTACTAAAGCATCTAAAGCCTTTGGCGTAGTTTTAATGTTGTTTAATCCACGAGTCTTAGCTTCTGCAGCCCACTCATCGCTGTAACCATTACCTTCAAAACGAATTGATTTAGATTCTTTGATGTATTTTTTAAGGATAGTTAAGATAGCAACATCTTTTTTATCACCTTTTTTAATTAATTTATCAACTTCGTTTTTGAATTTAACCAACTGATCTGCCATAATCATGTTTAAAACAGTCATAGGGTTTGATGAGTTAGCAGAAGAACCAACAGCTCTTAATTCAAATTTGTTTCCGGTAAAAGCAAACGGAGAAGTACGGTTTCTATCTGTGTTATCCAATAAAATTGAAGGAATTTTTGGAATGCTATGCCACATTGTACTTTCTTCCTTAGCTTTTTTGCTAATTCTTGAAGTTTCAATTTCGTCTAAAACATCACTCAATTGGCTACCTAAAAACATAGATATAATTGCAGGAGGTGCTTCATTAGCTCCTAAACGGTGATCGTTATTTACAGATGCAATAGATGCTCTTAATAAATCTGCATGTTCATGTACTGCCTTTATAGTATTAACAAAGAAAGTTAAGAACATTAAGTTGTTTTTAGGAGTTTTTCCTGGAGCCAATAAATTTTTACCAGTATCAGTAATTAAAGACCAGTTATTATGTTTACCAGATCCGTTTACGCCAGCATAAGGTTTTTCATGCAATAAAACTTTAAAATGGTGTCTTTTAGCAACTTTGTCCATTAAATCCATCAATAATTGATTATGATCTATGGCTAAATTGATTTCTTCATATAAAGGAGCACACTCAAATTGAGAAGGAGCAACCTCGTTATGACGAGTTTTTAAAGGAATTCCTAATTGTAAAGCTTCTGACTCAAAATCCTGCATGTAAGCAACCACTCTTTCTGGTATAGAACCAAAATAATGATCATCTAATTGTTGGTTTTTTGCAGATGAGTGACCAAACAAAGTTCTACCTGTCATTAATAAATCTGGTCTTGCATTAAATAATGCTAAATCAACCAAAAAATATTCTTGCTCAATACCTAAAGATGCATTTACTTTATTAATGCCTTTATCAAAGAAATGACAAACATCAACAGCAGCTTTATCAACAGCAGTCATTGCTTTTAATAACGGAGCTTTAAAATCTAAAGCTTCACCTGTGTAAGAAACAAAAACTGTTGGGATACAAAGTGTTTTACCAAAAATGAAAGCAGGAGAAGATGGGTCCCAAGCAGTATAACCTCTAGCTTCAAAAGTACTTCTAATACCTCCGTTTGGAAAACTAGATGCATCTGGTTCTTGTTGCACTAATGCACCGCCAGAAAATACTTCAACTGGAGTTCCGTCAGAGGCAGGTTCAAAAAATGAATCATGCTTTTCAGCGGTTGTACCAGTTAATGGTTGAAACCAATGCGTATAATGTGTAACACCTTTGCTCATAGCCCAAGATTTCATTGCAGAAGCAATATGCTCAGCTACATCTCTTTCTATAGGTGTACCATTTTCTCCAGCATTTACAATAGCTTGATAAGCCTCTTTAGACATAAAGGCTTTCATTTTTGGTTTATCAAAAACGTTTGCGCCAAAAAAGTCAGAAATTTTTGATGATGGTGTCTTCACTTCGGGTATAGTTCTTCCTAATACTGATTGAAGCGCTTGAAATCTAATTGTTGACATTGTTTAGGTGTTTATTTAATTATTAATAGCTATTTATATATATAATGGTTAAAAATAAGACGTTTTTTCCGAATTATCCTAAATTTTTTTAAAAAAAATTACATCAGTCATGTTTTTTGTTAAAAATTCGTTTAAATTTTTGATGTTTTTTTATAAAATATATCAAAATCCGACTTTTTTATTGCTAAAATTTTAGAAACAGGGTTTTTGCTTTCCTTTTTATTGCCATTTAAGATGTTTTAATTTTAAAGATAATTTAAAAATTATGGATTTGTATTAAAAATATTAGAATTTGATGCAGTTTTTTTAGTGTTTTTTTGATTTTATATTAAAAATATAGTAAAATGTTATAAAAATTTTGATGTTTTTGTCAAAATATAGACTTTAGTCGATGTAAAAATGATAATATATTGATTAATTATTAAGAGATATATAAAACTTTAGCAATATTATTAACACATATATTAATTTTAACTAAAAACCCTAAACAATTTAAAATGGAAAATTCATTACTTTTAATCCAAAGCGTCCTGACGATAATGGATGCGAAATTATTAACAGTAGCGATGCTTGCTCCAATGCAAGAAGTTGCAGAAACAGCTGAAGCTGCAAAAGAAGTTTTTATGAACGCCAGTAACGTATGGATGATGGTATGTGCGGCATTGGTATTTATAATGAACTTAGGCTTTGCAAGTGTTGAAGCCGGATTCTCTCAAACAAAAAACACAGTTAACATTTTATTCAAAAATGCAATCACACCAGTAATAGGTATTTTATTATATGCATTGTGTGGTTTCAATTTAATGTACCCTGGTTTTGGTGACGTACCAGGATGGTTTGGCTTTGCAGGTTTTGGATTGTCTTTACCAGAAGGAGGAAACACAGCAGCTTATGCAGCAGGATATCCTTACTATACAGATTTCTTGTTTCAAGCAATGTTTGCTGCTACAACAGCTACAATTGTTTCTGGAGCAGTTGCAGAACGTATTAAATTTAGTGCTTACCTAATTTTTACAATTTTCTTCGTAGGTGTAGTTTATCCAATTTGTGGTAGCTGGCAATGGGGTTATGGAATGGTTTCTTCTTGGGGATTTCATGACTTTGCAGGTTCTACTTTAGTTCACTCTGTTGGTGGATGGGGTGCATTAGCAGGTATCATTTTATTAGGTCCACGTATTGGTAGGTTTGCAGGAAAAGGAAACCCTTTCCCAGCTTCTAACTTAGCTTTTGCTACTATCGGTGTATTTATCCTTTGGTTAGGATGGTTTGGTTTCAATGGCGGTTCTGTTTTATCATCAGACCCTGCTTTAACTTCTTTAGTTTTAACTAACACAACTTTAGGCGCTTGTGCTGGTGCAGTTGGTGCTTTCATTTTAGCAACTATTTTATTAAAAACTTACGATTACGGAATGGTATTAAACGGAATATTAGCTGGTTTAGTTGGTATTACCGCTGGTGCCGATGTGGTTTCTCCAATGGAGTCTATTTACATAGGTTTTATCGCTGGTATTTTAGTAGTGCTTGCAGTACAATTATTAGAAAAATTAAAATTAGATGATGTTGTTGGTGCAGTTCCAGTACACTTAGTATGTGGTGTGTGGGGAACTTTAGCTGTAGGCATTTGGGGTACCGATATGAGTTTTATAGCTCAATTAAAAGGAGTTGCTGTTTACGGTGCTGCCGCTTTTGGTGCTTCTTTCATTCTATTTGCAGCGCTTAAATATACAATGGGTATAAGAGTATCTGTAGAAGAAGAAACTGAAGGTTTAGATATTCACGAACATGGAGTTCACGCTTACACAACATCAGCTGTAGGAAATAAAGGATAAAAGTATTTGGTAGATATGCAATTGCATATCTACCAAATTTTATAATTAACAATCAACAAACAAAACCCCTAAACAATAATAAAAATGAAAAAACAATTAATAACGCTAGCTGCTTTAATAGCTGTAACATTTGGTGCTAAGGCACAAACTGATTCTACATCTACACCTTTAGAAATCTCTGGTTCGGTAGATGCTTATTATAAATATGATTTTGCTAAAACTGCTAATATTGGTACAAGTTTCGCATCAGATCAGAATTCTGTTTCTTTAGGTATGATTGATATCGCTTTGAAGAAAACAACTGGTAAAGCCTCATTTGTAGGTGAAGTATCATTTGGTCCTAGAGGTCAAGGTCAATCAATTTTACCACAAGAAGGAATTGGAGAATCATTCCACATTCAAAACTTATATGCAACTTATGCATTTACTGATAAATTTAGCATGACTGCAGGTTTTATGGGGACATTTGTTGGATACGAAGTAATCTCTCCAGTAGGAAATTTCAATTACTCAACTTCTTATTTATTCACAAATGGTCCATTCCAAAATGCAGGTATTAAAGCTAATTATGCTATATCTGATAAAGTTGGTGTAATGGTAGGTTTATTCAATGATACTTGGAACACTTACATCGCAAATCCATCTTTTGGTGTAAATACCCTTGGTGCACAAATTTCATTAGCACCAGTTGAGGGTTGGAATGCATATTTAAATGTTTTATCTGGATCTGAAAGTGGAACAATTTTAGATTTAACAACTGCTTACCAAATTTCAGAAAAATTTAAATTAGGATTAAACGCTGCTGATTGGTCTGGTGTTGGTGATGACGAAGGTTATACTGGTGTTGCTTTATACCCATCTGTATCTATTACTGAGTCTTTTGGTTTAGGCTTAAGAGGCGAGTATTTCAAATCTAAAAAGAACGCAACTGCTCTTTTTGGATTGCCAGTAGCAGACGAATCTGTAACTGCCTTAACTTTAACAGCAAACTTAAAAAGTGGTGGCTTAACTTTTATTCCTGAGTTCAGATTAGACAATGGTTCTACTACTCAGTTTTTAAAATCTAATGGCGCTGCAACAAAATCAGCATCTCAATTCTCTTTAGCTGTAGTTTACGCTTTTTAGTATTAAATTGGTTTAAAAAAAAGCTGTCTCAAATAGGAGGGCACTGAAAAAGTCCTTGTGAAAAAATGTCGTGTTAAACATTGAGAAAAAACGGCATATAAGGCCTCTTAGAATCGTCTAATTGCAAAATAAAATTTAGGAGATTGCGAATATCACAAAGAAAAGGGCTTATGGGATAAAAAATTCATAAGCCCTTTTTTAATGGGTAGTTTTTCAGTGCCCTCTCAAATAGAGACAGCTTTTTTTATGCTTTAATTTTTTATTAAACGCTAAATTATTTCTAAAGCCTAAATTCTAATTTTATACATTCCACTAATTAATGTACAAGTCTGTTATAAAGTTTTTTTAACTATTTAAATTAACAACAGCTCATTAAGCAAGCTATTTCTAAATTTCAAATCACTTCCGCTAATCAAAACAAAAAAGAATTGTAATACCCTATTTGATATTAAGCTAATTTTATGAAATTTGCGTTTTAATTCGCAATTCACACATTGGAAATTTATATCGGTTACGTTTTTTTTATTTTACTTCAAGTTTGTTTTATAGCACAACTTTATTTTCTATTTTTTGTACAAAGAAAATTCACTTTTTTTTCTCCCAATTCAAACAATAATCTCGGAGATAAGCCAGCAGTTTCTGTAATAATTTGCGCTAGAAACGAAGCAAACAATTTAAAAGAATACTTACCATTTGTATTAGAACAAAACTATCCAAATTTTGAGGTAATTGTAGTTAACGATTGTTCTTACGATAGGAGTGAAGAGGTTTTAAGGGATTTTGAACTAAAATATCCGCATCTTAAAGTAGTGAAAATTGAGGAACACCCAAGGTTTAAAACTGCAAAAAAATTCGCTGCAACTTTAGGTATTAAGGCAGCAAAAAACGAAATCTTACTATTTACAGATGCCGATTGCAAACCAGCATCTGAAAATTGGATAGATTTAATGGTGGCTAACTACAATAATCCAGAAGTAGAAATTGTTTTGGGTTTTTCTCCATACAATAAGTACAGAGGCTTTTTAAACGCTTTAATTAGGTACGAAACATTTCAAACTGCTTTAAATTACCTTTCGTTTGCCATAAGCGGCATGCCATATATGGGCGTTGGTAGAAATTTATCGTACAAAAAATCTTTATTTTTTAAAGGAAAAGGGTTTGCATCTCACATGCACATCACTTCTGGCGATGATGATTTATTTGTCAACCAAAATGCTACAAAAAACAACACCGTTATAGAAATTAACAACAATACATTTACCAATAGCGAACCTAAAAGAACTTGGCTAAAATACTGGAAACAAAAAACCAGACATGTTAGTGCTTCAAAAATGTATAAAAGAGAACATCGTTTTAAATTAACATTACAAGCTTTATCTGCGTTAGGTTTTTATTCTTTCTTCATTCTTAGCTTAATTTTTAAAGTAGCTTTCGAAGCAGTTTTAGCAGTTTTTGTGTTAAGATTTGCTTGTCAGTTATTTGTATTTTACAAACCGATGGAAAAACTAAAGAATAAAGATTTACTTTGGTGGTTCCTGATTTTAGATCCTTTTTATTACATTTATTTAATAGCTTTAAACATTGCAGGTATTTTTATTAAAAAAACAATATGGAAATAAATCCTAATTTTTCTGATAACGCAAAAAACGACTTTATTTTGGTAGAAAAAGCCAAAGAAGGTAACCAAAAAGCGTATGCAGAATTAATGCAGCGTTATAAAGATTCTATATTTTTTATGGTTCTTAAAATGGTTAATAATAAGGACGACGCTATGGATATAACCGTTACTACCTTTGCAAAAGCATTCGAAAATTTAGAAAAATATCGTCCAGATTATGCTTTTAGTACTTGGTTGTTTAGAATTGCCACTAACGGAAGTATAGATTTTATAAGGAAAAAGAAAATCTCAACCACCTCAATAGATGGGATGAGTTTTGATGGTTCGGAAGATAAAGTTTTCGAAATAAAGAGCGATAGTTTAAATCCCGAAGAAACATCAATAAAAAAGCAACAAACAGAACAACTTAAAGAAATTATTGATAAACTGCCACCTCGTTACAAAACTTTAATTATTCTTCGTTATTTTGATGAATTGTCTTACGAAGAGATTTCAGAACAATTAGACTTGCCTTTAGGTACTGTAAAAGCACAATTGTTTAGAGGACGAGATTTATTGTCAAACGTACTTAACCGCAGAAAAAAGAGCCTAAAAAGTGACTTCTAAACTAATTCAAAAATATTTTCCAAATTTATCTAATCAGCAAATTAAGCAGTTTGACCAATTGTTTGAGCTTTATCAAACTTGGAATGCCCAAATAAACGTAATCAGTAGAAAAGATATTGACTTACTTTATGAGCGTCATATTTTACATTCTTTAGGAATAGCTAAAGTTTATAACTTTTTGCCAAATCAACATGTTTTAGATGTTGGTACTGGCGGTGGTTTCCCTGGTGTGCCTTTAGCTATTTTGTTTCCAGAAACTAATTTTGTTTTGGTAGATTCTATAGGTAAAAAAATAAAAGTAGTTAATGAGGTCTCTACCACTATTGGCTTAACCAATTTAAAAGGTATTCACAGTAGGGCAGAGCAGGTTGACCAAGATTTTGATTTTATAGTTTCAAGAGCAGTTACACAGCTAAAAGATTTTTATCCTTGGATAAAAGGAAAATTCAAGAAAAAATCATACTCAGATTTAAAAAACGGAGTGCTTTATTTAAAAGGAGGCGATTTAACAGAAGAACTTAAAGCCTCACAACTTAAAAGCATCAAACTTTTTCCTTTAACAGATTTTTTTGAAGAAGAGTTTTTTGAAACCAAATATGTGGTTTACTTTCCAGCTCAATAAATTAGGCAATGCTGCATAACATAGCAATTACAATGGTTAAAGGTATTGGTGATATCACTATAAAATCTTTAATTGGTTATTGCGGTAGTGCAGAGGAGGTTTTTAACACCAAACAATCAACATTAGAAAAAATACCCGGCGTTGGGCCAAAAATCGCAAAAAATATTGTTACCCACAGTGCTTTTGAAAGGGCAGAGCAAGAATTAAAGTTTGTTGAGAAATTTAAAATACAGCCTTTATTTTTTACAGATGCTGATTATCCTAAAAGATTAAGGAACTGTAATGATTCTCCTGTATTAGTATACTTTAAGGGAAATGCAAATTTAAATAATCAAAAAGTTATAGCTATAGTTGGTACACGTAAAGCCAGTAATTATGGTAGAGCATTTTGTGAAAAATTAATTGATGGCTTAAAAGAGCACCAGCCAATAATTATTAGCGGCCTAGCTTACGGAATTGATGTTGCAGCTCATAAAGCCGCATTGGCTTATAATCAATCAACAATTGGAGTTTTAGGCCACGGCTTAGATAGAATTTATCCTGCTTTACACCGTTCGGTTGCAGAAAAAATGTTAGAAAGCGGGGGTTTAATTACAGAATTTCCTTCTTTAACCAATCCAGACAGGCAAAATTTCCCAAAAAGAAACAGAATAATTGCCGGTATGGTCGATGCTGTGATTGTTGTAGAAGCTGCCAAAAAGGGTGGCGCATTAATTACAGCCGAAATAGCAAATTCTTACAATAGAGATGTTTTTGCTTTACCCGGTAAAATAGATGATGAATTTTCTGAAGGTTGCAATTTTTTAATAAAAACCAACCGAGCCAATTTGATTACCTGCCCTAAAGACATTGAATACATTATGGGATGGCAATTAGAAAATACTTTAAAACATAAAGAAACACCTAAATTATTTGTTGAGCTAAATACCGATGAAAAATTAATTTTTGATATTATTAAAGAAAGTTCAGTATTAAGTATTGATGATTTACAGATAAAAGCAAACATGCCTCAAAGTAAATTAGCCATGCTACTATTAAGTTTAGAAATGCAATCTGTAATTATTGCATTGCCAGGTAAGGTTTACCGCTTAAATTAAACTAGTGTTTTTAGGATAATCGTAAAAAACCAAACTTCCAGTGCCTTTACTTACCATTTTCCAACTCTCAAAAGGCAAATCAATTAAAGCCATCCCACAAGTAGGTATATTAAATAAATCAGCATCGGTTAAATAGATAACCAAATCTGTAATTGCATTATTATGCCCAAATAAAGCAATGTAATCATCATCATCATTTAACTCAGTAACAACATTTAATAAACTTTTTAATGATGCTTCGTAGATATCTAAATTCAATGTAATGGTATTAATGTCCATTTTCCATTCTTTGGCAAAAATTTTAGCAGTAGTCAAAGCTCTTAGTGCTGGACTGCTTACAATTTTATCAGGAATAATTTGTTTTACATAAATCCTTTGTCCCATTTCAGGAGCATTTTCTAAACCTCTTTTATTTAAAGGCCTGTCAAAATCCCTTAAACCAATATCAGCCCAATCAGATTTTGCATGTCTTACTAGTAATAGTTTTTTACTCATGATTTTGATAGGTAGTAGGTGTTTTATAAATTATAATCAATTAGTATTTTTTAACTAATGGATATTTATTGAAGATATAATATAATTTTTTTATGATTAAATTTGGATAAAAATGAGTTTACGTGTGTAAATATAAGGATAAAAATTAAGTTAACCGAGATGATATATGCATAATATATTCCGATATCGGCATTTGAAAAATCTTGAAATCTATTCTTTAGTAAAAGGTTGAGGGTGTACTTATTAATATAAAGTTAATATATCGAATAGTAAAATTTTCACTCATAGTTTTTAATTGATTTATGTGATAATTAACAATATAATGGGTTAGGAAATCTGAATATTATTGTCGAAATTATATTAGCACTAATTGTCTATCTGGAAAATTCTCAAAATATTATCTTGAAATATGGCGAAATTTGTTTTATAGGAAGAAAAAAACAGATCAAGCGGAAAAAGTTGGTAGATTTCAATTTAGGCAAAATATTTTTGAAAGTCTGAACAGGAATTATTTGATATCTCTTACACCTCTGGATGTTGATCTAAATGTGCTGAATTTAGTATTGAAATATCCCACCGAGCATTTGTTGATAAGTTGATAAGGAATAGAGTATAGACAATAGTTTGCTTGGACTGACCTAGAAAAAGTTTTAATAAATTCAATTCAACAATTCTCGACATCATTGTGCCATAGTCTCCAAGTGTTTGAATAAATGTTTTTTACCCATACATATCTTAAAGATATTCCAAATTTTTTTCGGGATGATCCAAAGCTTTCTTTGAAACTTTATATAATTTAATCAATAATTTGGCTCTTAGATTTTGTGATTTAGTGGATTTTTTATGATGGGATACTTGTGCATAAGATACTGGCTTTGCAATCTAATCAGCAAGATAAGGCACAAGTTTGGGCATAATAAATCGATATCGATTTTCCTATTCAATATAGGGGATAGGATAACGTAATAAATGAGATGAAACACGTAAAGAAAACGATTGGATTGAAAATTTTTAAAAAAAATCTTATAAAAAAACAATGTTTTCTTAAAATTGTTCAAATTATTTTTCGCTAAAAACAAGTATAAAATCTCATAGATGGCAGTTAAAGTCATTATATGACAAAGAATATAAATGTTCATCCAAACATATTACGAAAATTAAAGTTTGCAAATGAACACTATTTTTAATGAGTATTTCAAAATATTTATTAGCTTCGCCCAAATTTTAAAAATTTATACATTTAAACCGTTCTAACTATTAAAAACTATGAAAAAATTAAAATGTGGGTTAATTATGTTAATGATAATTGCTTTTGGCAGTTGTAAAAAGGATGAAAATAAAACTAAAATCGGCGACAAGAATGAAGTAAAAAACATAGGAGTTATTAAAGTTCAAGCATCTAGAGATGGAGTTTGGGATGTTTTGGGTTATGGATATGATGTAACTGGCGATTATGCAAATATTAATGATACAAAATTACCAATAATTGATGTTACAAGATTAAAATCTGAAAGACCTGACGTAATTGGAACCTCCCCTGGGGATCAGCGTTATGGATTACTGAAATACGGTGAAAACGCTGAAGATTATTCATCTGATCTTTCAAGAAATTTAAAGGCAACCACAGATTTTAAGGTTTTCAAAGGAACATTAACTTCAAGTTTCGGATTAACCCAAAAGTATAATAATAAAGATATATATGCTCAGGGTCAACGCATTTAAATTTGATTAAAGATTTTTATTAGATAGTCGTTATCCCATCCTGCCTTAAGTCT
>NZ_JBHULV010000016.1:0-76796 GCF_042684645.1 Pedobacter alpinus | reverse complement strand
GGTTTCGCAACTCAAAATTAGAATTATACAGGCCTTTTTTGTATATTATTTGTTCGGACAGTTATGTAAATTTATAAATATTTTTTTTCTTCTATGAATTGTATGTTTATCAACCTGTTTAAAGGTATGTTTTTTGAAGATTTAAATCTCTATAATATTAAAAATATGAAAACTAAAATAATTAAAGGCGGCGTTAGCTTCTTAAAGGCTGATTATGATAAATTAGTGAATTTCAAAGGAAGCACTGATGATTTTTTTTATAAGTATATCATTCAATCTTCTGGTGTAAATAAGCAAATAGCACAATTACTAGCAAATTTAAATAGGTCAGACGGTGGAGGGCCAATCGTAAATTTAGTCGATCTTGATTCAAATCTAAATCCAGATTTTGTGAAAGGAAAAATAGATATATCTTACCAGTTAAAGCTGGAATGGGGTTGCGAAGCTATAAAAAAAGATATTTTAAAATCAGAAAAATTTGATGTTGAGTTTGATTTTAAAGAAAATGTTTTTTACTTGTATTTGTTTTTAGTTTGATAGACTAGCTGCTTTATATTAATGGCGTAAAATTGTTAAAAGCTGCAAAAGATCTTCACAAATAATAAACCATAATCATTTCTTTCAAAATTTTATCTTTGCCCTTATAATTATAATATAAAATGAGCCATTCCATCAATTGTCCAATGTGCAATTCAGAATTTACCTACGAAGATCAAGATCATCAAGTATGTTCTCAGTGTTTTCACGAATAGACTCCAGAAAAAGATACGGTTGAAGTAACTTTGAATGATAAAGTATTAGATGCTAATGGAAACGAATTACTTGACGGGGATGCTGTAATTGTAATTAAAGATTTGCCTGTAAAAGGTGCTCCAAAGCCGATAAAAGCTGGTATTAAGGTGAAAAACATTCGTTTAACCACCGGTGATCATAATATTTCTTGTAAAATTGATGGTTTTGGTGCAATGCATTTGAAATCTGAATTTGTTAAAAAAGCATAAATTCGGATATTATCATATTCAAAAAATCATACAAAAAGGGTTCAACATGTTTTTGCTGAACCCTAATCGCCTTAAAAAAATAACTTATTGCCCTATATTCCAAATTTTATCATAACCTAAAGCTACTTCTTTAGTTCTTAAAAGCCGAATCCCATCCGTAAGCGCTTTAATCATTTCATCTGTAGAACATGCTTTTGCCAATGCAGTTGGGTTTGTTTTAATTAAGTCTCCATTAAAAGGATTGCCTGTAGTGTTTACAATGTAAGCGCTTGCATAAGTGCCTTGTTTGTTATTGTTAGTTTCATCTCGTCCGGTGATATTAATTGTTAAAGAAGGAATTAATACTACTTTTCCATCACTGTTTCCAGCAACTTGAAAGTTCAGACGCATACTCACTAAGCCATCAACATCAGCTTCTTTCATTAAATTTACCATAGCATTATCTGAAGTAAAGTTACTGCTTACACTGCCTAAAATTTCGCCTAAAGACTTTGCATCTGTTCTTTGGGTTCCCTTGTAACTGGTTTTGATAATTTTTTCGGTATTATCTATTGCGGCCGGGTAAAGTATAGCATAATTACTGTTACTTGTAATTTTATCAACCGGTACAAAGTCTATATTGTATTCCGTTTTCATAAACTTAACCAAACCAGTATAAACTTTTTCCATTACAGATTGCCATTGTGTTGCTGGCAATTGAGGGAATTTGTAAGTAGTAGTTGTGGTAGTAATAATTCTTGTATTTCCATATCCGTATCTTTCACTTTTTTCTGTTTCCGTTTTGTAAGTTTTTCCTTCAAGTGTAAAAGAAGCTAAGCCAAATTTAGAACCCTTAGATAAAGGAATTCCATAATTAGCATTAGGCTTATAAAACGTATACCCAATACCATTGCTTTCTTTTTGATTTACTCTTATAGAGGCATAAACGCTCTCATCTTGTTTGCCCTTTATAATAACAGGCATAGCTGCATAAGAAGTAGCTTTAATTTCTGCAGTTTGTAATTTTCCGATTCTTTGTGACGCATCCATTTTATCTCTTTCCGTAATAAATTCACGCTCAACAATTAAAAAGTTTTCACCTTTGTTAAAATTGCCAACTCCTTTTATGCTACCAACAATTTCTGGGTTGCTTAAAGATTCTTTTGGAATAGTAACGGTTACTTCGCCATCATTCCTGGCATCAAAACTTGCAAAGTGGTTTAAAGCCCTTGCTCCGGCAACATCTGTAATTAATGATATTCTAATACGAGTACCTTTTGAGCCTATCGGATTTCTATAAGTTAACTTAATATCTTCAGCTAAATCTAAAACAGGAAGAGAATTCTCTCCGTTAACAGATACAATTTCTACCCCAACAATAGGTTTAAGTGAAAAGCTTGCCTCATCGCCAGTTACAGTTTTTATGTTGATGGTTTTGGCTGCTTTAAATGGGGTTCTATAAGTTTTTAAGTAAGAACCAAGACCAACATATTCCATTTCTTCGCCTTCACAGGTTACCGTCCCATCAATTTTATACATTCCCATTCCTTCGCCTTTCATAAAAGTTACAGCAACCATATAATCGCCTTCAATAGTTCCTTTTGGGAAATATTTTGCCTCAGAGGTATTAATTTCTGGCGGGTAAAGTCCAGATGTGATGGATGATTTTGCAACAGCAGTATTTAGATCTTTTGTTGTGGAGGTCATTAAATTCCCCGCTAAATTCCCAAGCTTTTCTCCAATTTTTAGTTCAGGCATTTTTAGCTTAAACTTACTTTTTTTCTTTTCCTCTTCTTGGGCAAATGCTAAACCAACATAAAGTATGGCTAATAGTATAAGGATGGTTTTTTTCATGATGTTAATGGTTTGTTGTTAATTTCTTTGGTATTTATAGCTATGGTTTGATTTAGCGAAGTAATTTTCTATCAACAGTTTCTCTTGATATGAATAAAAAGCTACCATACAAATGAGCAAAATATACTTTTAAAGTGTATCCGTGTTTTTACTGATTTTAATAGGAGAGGTTGGGTTTTTACTAAATCGCTTAAACAAGAATTGCTAGTTTTCAGAATAGCAGTACAAATAGGATTGATTCATCTTTTAGTAAAACATTAAGATTGTAATTGCAAGCACTTTTATGCGTATAAGTTCATCAATCAAAATTCAAAATTTAGTGTGTATAAAGCACACTTCCAGCTTCTAAACATAAAACTTAAAAAAAAGCTCTCAATCTATTGATAATCAAAAAATAAAACTCTACTTTTGCAGTCCTTTTATTAAGGAGTATTAAATGCTCTGAGACAGAAGATTAAATAATTTTTAAAAAACAAATTTAAACAAAGCTTAATGCCAACCATTCAACAATTAGTTAGGAAAGGTAGAGTAGCTCTGGTGGATAAGAGTAAATCCCCAGCGTTGGACAGCTGTCCACAGCGAAGAGGCGTATGTACAAGAGTATATACAACTACCCCTAAAAAACCAAACTCAGCAATGCGTAAAGTTGCTCGTGTACGTTTAACAAACGGAAAAGAGATTAATGCTTACATTCCTGGGGAAGGTCACAACTTACAAGAACACTCTATTGTTTTGGTACGTGGTGGAAGAGTAAAAGATTTACCTGGAGTACGTTACCACATCGTTCGTGGAGCATTAGATACAGCAGGTGTTGCAGGTAGAAATCAACGTCGTTCTAAATACGGTACTAAAAAACCAAAACCAGGACAAGTAGCAGCTGCACCAGCAAAAGGTAAAAAGAAATAATTAAACGGAGGACAAGACAATGAGAAAATCGAAACCAAAAAAGAGAATCATCCTGCCTGACCCAAAGTTTAACGACGTTACGGTTACCAGGTTTGTAAATAATATGATGTACGATGGAAAAAAATCTATCGCTTATGACATTTTTTACGGAGCTATTGAAATTGTAGAAACTAAAACTAGTGAAAACGGTTTAGAACAATGGAAAAAAGCATTAGCTAATATTAGCCCAGCTGTTGAAGTAAAATCAAGACGTGTTGGTGGTGCAAACTTTCAAGTTCCAACAGAAGTAAGACCAGAGCGTAAAGTTGCTTTAGGTATGAAATGGTTGATTAGCTTTAGCAGAAAACGTGGTGAAAAAACCATGACTGAGAAATTAGCTGGAGAAATTATATCTGCTGCTAAAGGCGAAGGTGCTGCTGTTAAGAAAAAAGAAGATACCCATAAAATGGCAGAGGCTAACAAAGCTTTCTCTCATTTTAGATTCTAGAACACAGATTATACAGATTAATTTGATACACCGATTTTTTCCCATAAAGCTAAAATCGGTGTATTCATTTAAAAA
This sequence comes from Pedobacter alpinus, assembly GCF_042684645.1. Lineage (NCBI taxonomy): Bacteria > Pseudomonadati > Bacteroidota > Sphingobacteriia > Sphingobacteriales > Sphingobacteriaceae > Pedobacter > Pedobacter alpinus. Next base: position 72,494 of record NZ_JBHULV010000016.1, on the reverse strand, counting down.
TCCCATAAATCATTTATAATGTCAAGAGATTTAAAATTCACAAGAAATATCGGAATTGCTGCCCACATTGATGCGGGTAAAACAACTACGACAGAGCGTATTCTTTATTACGCAGGTGTAAACCATAAAATTGGTGAAGTACACGATGGTGCTTCTACAATGGATTGGATGGCACAAGAAGCGGAAAGAGGAATTACAATCACTTCTGCAGCAACTACTGTTACTTGGAAGTACAGAGGTCAAGATTATCATGTAAATGTTATTGATACTCCGGGTCACGTAGATTTTACGGTTGAAGTAAACAGATCTTTACGTGTGTTAGACGGATTAGTGTTCTTGTTTTCTGCTGTTGATGGTGTTGAACCTCAATCAGAAACTAACTGGAGATTAGCTAATAACTATAACGTACCACGTTTAGGATTTGTTAATAAAATGGATAGAGCTGGTGCTGACTTCTTAAAAGTTGTTAAGCAGGTTAAAGATATGCTAGGTTCTAACGCTGTTCCATTACAAGTTCCAATTGGAGCAGAAGATGGATTTAAAGGTGTTGTTGATTTAATTAACTGGAGAGGTATTGTTTGGAATGAAGCAGATAAAGGGATGACTTTTACTGAGGTTCCAATACCAGAAGATGTAATTGAAGAAGCTACTGAGTGGAGAGAGAAATTATTGGAGGCTGTTGCAGAATACGACGAATCTTTGATGGAAAAATTCTTTGATGCTCCAGAAACGATAACAGAACGTGAGGTTTTAGATGCATTACGTAAAGCTACGTTAGATGCTAAAATTGTTCCTATGGTTTGTGGTTCATCTTTCAAAAACAAAGGTGTTCAAACTATGTTGGATTATGTGATGGAATTATTGCCATCTCCAATGGATGTTGAAGCTATTACAGGAACGCACCCAGATACAGGTGAAGCGATTACTCGCCAGCCATCAGAACAAGAGCCTTTTGCAGCTTTAGCTTTTAAAATTGCAACAGATCCTTTCGTAGGTCGTCTTTGTTTTATCAGAGTTTACTCTGGAAACTTAGAAGCAGGTTCTTATATATTCAATGCTCGTTCAGGAAACAAAGAGCGTATTTCTCGTATTTTCCAAATGCATGCTAACAAGCAAAACCCAATTCCTAATGTAGGAGCTGGAGATATTGCTGCAATTGTTGGTTTTAAGGATATTAAAACAGGAGATACACTTTGCGTAGAGAAGAATCCAATCGTATTGGAATCTATGGATTTCCCCGATCCAGTTATTGGTTTAGCTATTGAGCCTAAAACTCAAGCTGATGCTGATAAATTAGGTATTGGTTTAGGTAAACTAGCTGAAGAAGATCCAACTTTCAAAGTTCATACTGATGAAGATTCTGGTCAAACCATTATTCAAGGTATGGGCGAGCTTCACTTAGATATTTTAATGGATCGTTTAAAACGTGAATTTAAAGTAGAGGTTAACCAAGGAGCACCACAAGTTGCTTACAAAGAGGCTATTACTGGCGAAGCGCAACACCGTGAAGTTTATAAGAAACAATCTGGTGGACGTGGTAAATTTGCTGATATTCAGGTTATTATTTCTCCATCTGAAGAAGGTAAACTAGGCCTTGAGTTTGTTAACGAAATTTCTGGTGGTTCTATTCCTCGCGAATTTATTCCATCTGTACAAAAAGGATTCGAAAACTCTTTATCAAACGGTGTTTTAGCTGGCTACCCAGTAGTTGGTATGAAAGTTCGTTTAATTGATGGTTCATTCCACGCTGTCGATTCAGATGCTTTATCTTTTGAATTAGCAGCAAGAATGGCTTTCCGCGAGGCATTGCCTAAATGTAAGCCAGTTTTAATGGAGCCTATCATGAAAATTGAAGTTTTAACTCCAGAAGAAAACATGGGTGATGTAATGGGAGATTTAAACAGAAGAAGAGGTCAACTACAAGGTATGGATACAAGAGCAGGTGCTCAAGTAATCAAAGCTTTAGTACCACTTTCTGAAATGTTTGGATATGTAACTCAATTACGTACTATTACTTCTGGTAGAGCAACTTCTACAATGGAGTTTGACCACTACGAACCAGCTCCAAAAGGAGTACAAGAAGAAGTAGTTGCCAAAGTTAAAGGAGCAAAAGCAAACGCATAATATTTGATTACACCGATTTAGGGATTACACAGACCGAGTTTTAGATAAATCTGTGTAATCCTAAAATCTGAGAAATCATCAAAATAAAAATAAACCCGTTTCCCGTTACAAATAGCTCTAACGACGAAACACAAAACAAATAAAATGAGCCAAAGAATTAGAATTAAATTAAAATCTTACGATTACAACTTGGTAGATAAATCTGCTGAGAAAATTGTAAAAACTGTTAAACCTACGGGTGCAGTAGTTAGTGGTCCAATTCCTCTTCCAACAGAGAAGAAAATTTACACTGTATTACGTTCTCCACACGTTAACAAAAAAGCAAGAGAGCAATTTCAATTATGCTCTTACAAAAGATTGTTAGACATTTACAGTGCATCAGCTAAAACTGTTGACGCTTTAATGAAATTGGAATTACCTTCAGGTGTTGAAGTTGAAATCAAAGTCTGATAGATTTTTTAAAAATATTATAAAGCCCTTTTCGATAATTTCGGGAAGGGTTTTTTTGTGGAATTTGGTTTTTTTAGAGATTATAATTATTATAAAAAAATGACTATATTTGTCATGTATTTATTTGTCATGTATTATGAAAGCTAAGTTTAAAAGTGCTAGATTAGAAAAAGGTTTAAAAATAAGAGAAATTGCGTCGGCATTAAATGTTGATGCATCTTTGGTTAGTAAATTTGAAAGTGGTGCAAGAAAACCTACTAGAGAACAAATTATAAAACTTTCTAATCTTTTAGAGCTTGATGCACACGATTTATTGGTTGATTGGCTCAGTAACCAAATAGTTGAAAATATTGGATATGGCAATTTTGCTTTAGAGGTTCTTTCTCTTGCGGAAGATAAGGTTAAGTATTATACGAAATCTGATTTAAAAAAGATGGAGGATGACTTAATATTAGTTTTGAACGAGATAGATAAAATAAAAAATAAGTTAGCTAACCATAGAGATTTAGATAGTTACAGGATAGCACAAGCATTAGAGTTAGAATATACTTTTGAGAGTAACCGTATTGAAGGAAATACTTTAACACTTAAAGAAACAGATTTAGTAGTTAATGAAGGTATTACAATATCTGGTAAAAGTATGAGAGAGCATTTAGAAGCTATTAATCATAAAGAGGCAATAGAATATTTAAAAGAGTTGATAAATAAGGATAGTGATTTTTCTGAAAGAGATTTATTACAATTACATACGCTCATTCTTAAAGGTATTGATGCAAAAAATGCAGGAAAATACAGGGATGTACAAGTGATGATAAAAGGAAGCAGGCACTTGCCGCCACAACCATACATCATTAAAAAGCAAATGGAAGATTTGTTTTTTTGGTATGAAGCAAATAAAAATCATTTCCATCCCGTGGTTTTGGCCGCAGAATTAAGCGAGAGATTAGTTACAGTTCATCCTTTTATTGACGGAAACGGTAGAACATCAAGGCTGATAATGAATTTAATTTTACTAAAAAATGGATATGTGATTGCTAATATTAAAGGAGATGTAGAAAATAGAATGCGATATTACCAATCTTTAGAAAATGCTCAGGTTGATCAAAGAAAAGAAGATTTTCATTTATTTGTTGCCCAAGAAGAGTTAAATGCTTTAAATAGGTATTGTTCTATTTTAGGGATTTGAAACTTTAATCGTCTACCTAATAAATTTATAAAAACATTAAATCATGAATTAATTATGGAATATATTTATTTCAATTAAAATCTAATTATGAGATAAAGGTACTGAAATATAATAATTTTTTCTTAAAAAGTATTAAATTGTCATATTTTGAAGATTTAAATTTAATAAATTAATTTAGTATTTATTTTATTTATTTTTTCAGTTTATTGTTTAATTCTAAATTTAATTATGATATTTATTTCAGATTTACCTGATCGGATACATAAGTCTAGTGTTCTATTGTAGTGACACTTTGAAAAAACATTACACGAGGCGGCGAAAAGCATTATGAGTAGCAAAATTTATAATTAGTCAAAATGAATTTTAAAAGAATGTCAAGAAAGGCACTGTTATTTTTGGGTTCAGAATTTTAAGAAAGTACAATAGTGATTGCAAATCAAACGAAGATGGTAGATGGGATTGGTTTGAATTAAGTTAGAATAACAAGTAAGACTTCTTGTTAACTCAAGAAGTTTTACTGTTTTAAATTTCACTTATAATACTTTGAATTTGAAAAATATTATTTTATTTTTACTCGCTTTGAATTTTTATTCAAATATTAAAGCCCAAACTCCTATTCCGCTAAGAGAGGTAAGGGTTTTTCCTGAGGGTTTTGCAGAAATTATTATAGAAAAAATGAAAACTGCAACAAATAAGAATCTCCATAAGGATTTTGTTAATTGCAATATATTTGTTGAATCTTTAAAAAATAATAGCGAAATAACAGTTAAAATTAATCAAACAGGAAAGTTTCAATTAGAAGGTTTACACAATAAAAATTATAAGTTTGAAGATTTAGTTGGAGAACACTTTTATGACGATGTGTTTTTTAAGAAATATGACTTTGGGAATCTATTAAAGAATCTTGCATTTACTGGTAAACTGATAGGGATTTTTGAATTAGATAACTACAAATTTTTAAATAAATCCGGTAATTATAAATATCAATTAAGTTTGAAAGATAATTTGTATTTGATATCGTTTAATTCAGAAAAGGGGTTCCAAGGAGAGTAGTTAGTTGATAGTTTGACTTATAATTTGATTAGTTTAAATTATGAATTGGTTAAACCGCTGAGTCAAAAACTTAAAGGCGTTAAAGTAGGAAAACCTAGTTATTTTGTTCAAACAGGAAACGTTTTAGAGTCGATAGAAGAATTACATCTAAATTTTAGACAAGATACTTATGGAAAACTCAGTTTGGATTATTTAGAATCTAAAACAGTTTTTGATGAATATGAAATATTGAAATATGAAGAGAACAAAGCAAATAAATTAAAATATAGAGCAGAGTTTATGTATTCATCCTTTCTAAGAATTAGAAATACAGATTAGCATCAAAATTATCATTACACAAAAATCCCCTTCTCAAATTATTGAGCAAGGGGATTTTTAATGATAATTTTTTGTTATTAAAAAGCGAATCTAAAACCGAAACCAAATCTTCCGCCTTCAAAATGACTGTGATCTCCGATAAATGCTGTTGGTCTCCAATCAAAATTCATTGCAATTGGTGCCCCTGGAATTTTAAAATCTAAACCTGCCATAGGTATCAATAAAAAGCTGGTATGATCGTTATTTCTACCATGATCATGAAAGTCAAAACCTGGTCCACCACCTATGTACCAGTTTAAACCTTGAGCGCCTTTTATAGATTGATGATACTGATAAAATGCTTGTAATCTAGTTGTGTTACCTCCAAATAATAACTCAGCTTGACCAGCTGAATTTGCGTTAAAAAAATGTTTAAATGATGGACCGGCTAATGTAGCTCCGTTTCCAAAATCAAGACCCAAACCTATTGAATTTTTGTAAGATGATTGTGCCATTCCGCTTAGCGATACGCTAACTGCAAATAATGTTAATAGTAATAATTTTTTCATGATTATATTTTTTGTTTGATGAAGTAGGTATTGGCTAATTGTGTGCCAAAACCGATGATTTGAAAAATAACTTAATTTTATTTTTCTTAGATCTTGATATTTAAAATGTTAGCTAATAAATAGTAGTGAGTTGGATTTCATTAAAAATCAAAAGTTGTGGAACTTTTTGGAGCATCTAGTTTAAAACTTTTTCTTGTATTGTTAACAGTAACGTTTAGCATATTTATTTGTTCTTTATGCAAATTATAAAGTACGTTGTTATTTATAGTAATTTGGTTCACTTTGGTAACTTTAGCTATTTCTAAATAACACCATGCAGCATCCTGTTGAATTTCATAGCCTATATATTTTAAAGGTAACTGTTTTTTATTAACAGTAATTTGAAGGTGTTTTTTTATATAATTTTCTATTAAAAAATTGTTTTTAACTTTATCTGATGGTTTTGTAATGTAAAACGAAGCACTGTTTTCTTTTTCAATAGCCTGTTCTAAATCATCAAAAAATATCTTAACACTTATTTCTAAAGTTTTATTTTTTACATTATGATTAACTTCTGTAACACTTACATAGTAAGGATGGAAAAAACTGAGAAAAAGAAAAATAATATTTAACATAATTAATATTTTGCGGTAAAAAGTACAAAGTTAATAAAACAATTTAATGCAAGATTTTCCACTTTACTTTGAATTAGGATGGCAACATATTTTAGATTGGCAGGGTTATGACCATATTTTATTTGTAACTGCTTTATGCGGAATTTATTTGTTAAAGGATTGGAAAAAAGTTTTGATTTTAGTTACTGCTTTTACAATTGGACATTCTTTAACTTTAGCATTAAGTGTTTTTAATAAAATACTAATACCAACCACTTGGATAGAGTTTTTAATACCTGTAACCATTTTAATAACCGCTTTATTAAATATTATTTATTCAAAAAAGAGTAATGACCAAATAAATTCACCTTATGTTTTGGCATTACTATTTGGTTTAATTCATGGTCTTGGTTTTTCTAATTATTTAAAAAGTTTATTAGGTAAAAGCAACAATGTTGTTGCAGAGTTGCTTGCCTTTAACTTAGGATTAGAATTTGGACAAATAATTATAGTTATTTGTGTACTTACAATCTCTTTTTTGCTTATTAACTTTATTAAAGTGAAAAAGCGAGAGTGGAATTTGTTTCTCTCTTCGGCAATTTTTGGAATAGCAGCTATAATGACAATAGAAAGGTGGCCTTTTCTTTAGTTAACTAGTTGTGAATTAGTTTATTAGTGTGAAAAATCACTACGTGAGGTATAGCAGTATACACCGGCCTGTGAATAAGGCTTGTGTAGTATGAGCGGATAGCCCAACCCGTTAGAGACACGCCCTTATTTATGTATAAGTTTTAAATAAAGTAAACCTAAAAGCAGCTAATGAGCTCGGCTTTTATATCTAAAAAAATATGAAATATAAATTAATACCTTTTTTATTAAGCTTTGGTTTTTGTGGAGTTGCTTTTGGGCAGTTTCAGCAAAATAACCCTGGAGTTAGTCATGGTAATAAGTTTGAGCAACTTGAAACCATTTTAAGGGACCCAAATATGTACCGTTCTGCATCTGGCGCTCCTGGTCCAAAATATTGGCAACAAAAAGCAGATTATGTCATAAATGTTGAATTAGATGAAAAGAACCAGCGTATAATTGGTTCAGAAACTATCACTTATACCAATAACTCGCCAGACCCGCTTACTTATTTATGGCTGCAATTAGATGAGAATGAACACAAAGCAAGCAGCGATAATCAATCTTTTGACGGGAGTAAAATGGCTGGTAGAATGACTGTAAAGCAGTTGAATGGAATTATTGGTAGCGAAAATGATTATGGAGTTAATATATTAAAAGTGGTTGAAACTAATGGAAATGCTTTAAAGTACACCATTAACCAAACTATGATGAGGATTGAATTGCCTAAAACATTGGCTCCGGGGGGCAAGTTTGTTTTTAAAATTGATTGGAATTATAAGATAACAGATAGATCTACAGTAGGAGGGCGAGGTGGTTCTGAATATTTTAAAGATGATGATAATTATTTATACACCATAACACAGTGGTTTCCGAGAATGGCGGTTTACTCTGATTTTCAGGGTTGGCAAAACAAACAATTTACTGGTCGAGGAGAGTTTGCTTTAACTTTTGGAGATTATAGAGTTAATATTACAGTACCAGCAGATCATATTATTGGTGCTACTGGCGAGTGTCAGAATTACAGTAGTGTACTTACTGCTACCCAACTGAACAGGTGGAAACAAGCACAATCTGCTGCTGAGCCTATAGAAGTAGTTACTTTAGCAGATGCAAAAGAATCAATGAAGGTTAAATCATCATCAAAAAAAACTTGGATATACCAAGCTAATAATGTACGTGATTTCGCTTTTGTAAGTTCCCGAAGACTGGTTTGGGATGCTATGAAAGTTAATGTTGAAGGTAAGGAACCAATGGCAATGTCTTATTACTGTCCAGAAGCTTATAGTTTATACAGAAAATACAGTACAAAGGTAATTGCAAATACTTTAAAAGTTTATTCTAAGCATACAATTCCTTATCCGTACCCTGTAGCAATATCTGTAGAAGCAAGTAATGGGATGGAATACCCGATGATTTCTTTTAACTACGGACGTACGGAGGCTGATGGAACATATTCTGAAGCTACTAAATACGGAATGATTGGTGTAATTACGCATGAGGTTGGGCATAACTTTTTTCCAATGATTGTAAATTCTGACGAACGCCAGTGGACGTGGATGGATGAGGGATTAAATACTTTTTGTCAGTACTTGGCCGAGCAAGAGTTTGATAATAACTACCCATCTAGAAGAGGGCCAGCGCATTTAATTGTTGATTACATGAAAATGCCAAAAGAACAATTAGAGCCAATAATGACTAACTCTGAAAACATAGCCAATTTTGGACCAAATGCATACGGAAAGCCTGCAACTGGTTTAAATATTTTGCGAGAAACCATTATGGGGCGTGAACTGTTTGATTATGCTTTTAAAGAATATGCCAAACGTTGGGCTTTTAAGCACCCAACTCCGGCAGATTTTTTTAGAACCATGGAAGATGCAAGTGCAGTTGACTTAGATTGGTTCTGGAGAGGTTGGTTTTATGGAACTGATGCGGTTGATATCTCTATTGATAATATAAGTTATTACCGCATGGATACTAAAAACCCAGAGGTTGAAAATGAGCTTTCTCGTAAAGCTTATGATGATAATGCTTATGTAATTAGTAGGGAGCGTAACCGTAAAGAGGGAATTAAATTTGCGAATGAAACAGACCCTAGTTTAAATGATTTTTACAATAAATGGGATAGATTTGCTGTTAGCCAGGCTGATAAAGATGCGTTCAATAAATATTACGCTGGTTTAAATGCTGCTGAGAAAAAGATTTATGATAGCAAGGTGAACTTTTATGAAATAGATTTTTCTAATAAAGGTGGCTTGCCAATGCCAATTATTTTAGAGTGGACTTTTACTGACGGTACAAAAGAAGTAGAAAAAGTACCTGCTTACATTTGGCGTAAAGATGAGAATAAGGTAACTAAAGTGTTTGCAAAATCTAAACAAATGGTATCTGTTAAATTAGATCCGTATTTAGAAACAGCAGATATTGACACAAGTAATAATAGTTTCCCAAGAAGCTACGAGCCTACAAAGTTTGAAATTTTTAAACAAAGAGAGGTAATTAGAGGAAGTTCTACAGGTGGAAACCCAATGCAAGAAGCTCAAAAATAATGTTAAACTTAGTATATAAAGTCGGTAGTTTTAATTAGCTACCGACTTTTTTAATTTTGTATTTTTGAAAAAATTAGTTTAACCTATTAAAAACACATAAATGATTAACTATAACCCTAAAGAGTGGTTTACCTTTATTTTTAGAGTACATAAAGCCGATACTTTTAGAAAATTAGTTCCATTAATGATTGCTGTGAGCATTTATGCAGGAGCACTTGCTTATTTAGAGTTAGAATATTGGAACTTAGCCGATAGTAGCTATGTTAAAAACTTGAGTTTAATGCATGGTATTTTAGGTTTTGTAATTTCTCTTTTGTTGGTTTTTAGAACAAACACAGCCTATGATAGATGGTGGGAAGGACGTAAACAATGGGGAGCTTTAACCAATTCATCAAGAAATTTAGCAATTAAGTTACATGCCTATTTGGTTGATGCTGAAGATCGTAAATACTTTACGATAATGATTTCTAATTTTGCTTTTGCGCTTAAAAACCACCTTAGAGAAAATGAAGACTATCATGAAATTGACCCAGTTTTAGATTTACATAAAGAGCATCATTTACCTAATCAAATTGCATCAGCCATTTATGAAAAGGCTTATAAATTACAGCAAGAAAACAAACTATCAGTAGAGCAAATGTATATTTTAAATGGAGAACTAACATCATTTACAGATATTTGTGGAGCTTGTGAACGAATTAAAAATACTCCAATTCCCTTTTCTTACAGTGTTTTTATAAAAAAATTCATTTTCTTTTTTGTGATGACATTACCCTTTGGTTGGGTATTTAGTTTGGGGTATTTTATTATCCCTGTGGTGGTATTTATTTTATATGCTTTTGCAAGTTTAGAGCTTATAGCAGAAGAAATTGAAAACCCTTTTGGAACTGATGCTAACGATTTACCGATAGATTCTATCTGTAAAAATATTAAAAAGCATGTAAAAGAGATATTAGATTAAACTTCAAAACTGTCTTTCAATTTTTGAATTAAATCAGTTTTAACTTCTTCATGGGTTTTAGAGGCGCTTCTGCTGTTTGTAGCATAGCCATGATTTGAAATCACAACATCGTTATAAATACTTACCATTTCGCCATCTAGTACGGTAGTTTTTAAAGTGTTTTCTTTGCCGCTATACTCTTTCCAACTGCTTTGAATTACCCATTCTCCAGCATTATTTAAGTGCTGTGTGTTAATATGTTTAATGCCTAAAAATATATCTCTGTAAGTTTCTTTATCATTAACTGCGCCTATTTTATAGCCTACAATTGTGGTTAACATTACTCCAATACCTACAGCATAAGGAAAAACAATACTTCTTTCAGATTTTGGCGTAGCCTTAAACATGGCTAAGCCAATTAAAAAACCTAAAACTAATCCAATTAGTAAACCTGTTGTGCTGGCAGTTGTTTGTTTACTTAATTTGTTCATCAATTATTCGCTTAGCTTTTCTTCTATAAAAGAAATGATTTTTTCTGATTCTGAAGGTTCAAACCAAATAATACCTTCATTTTTTTTGAACCATGTAATTTGTCTTTTGGCAAAATTTCTTGTGTTTTGTTTCAGTTTTTCAACGGCTTCTTCTAAAGTCCATTCTTTATTTAAGTACCTAAAAATTTCAGAATAGCCAACAGTTTTAAGTGCATTTAAATGTTGGTATTCTGTAAGTGATTTAACTTCTTCAATTAATCCTTCTTGCAACATTAAATCTACTCGATGGTTAATTCTTTGATACAAAATTTCTCTATTAGTATTTAAACCTATAAGTAAGGTATTGAAATTTCTTTTTTTTGGATTTTTATTACGGAAAGATGTAAAAGTTTTGCCAGTACTTAAACAAACTTCTAAAGCCCTAATAATACGTTGGGGGTTATGAATGTCAACTTCTTGGTAATATTGCGGATCTAATTCTTTAAGTTGAGCCTGTAAGGGAGTTAAGCCTTCATTTAAAAGACTTTGATTAAGTTGATTTCTTAATTCTTCTGAAGCTTTAGGTAGTTCGTCAAAACCATATAATATAGCGTTAATAAATAAGCCAGAACCACCAACCATAATGGCTATATTATCTTTATCAAAGATTTTATTTAAACATATTATAGCCTCTTTTTCATAATCGCCAACGTTATAATCTTGTTTTACAGAATGTGAATTTACGAAATGATGTTTTGCTTGTGCTAATTCTGAAGTATTAGGCTTTGCGGTACCAATACTCATTTCTTTATAAAATTGCCGAGAATCTGCCGAGATAATTTCAGTATTGAAATATTGAGCAAGCTGTATAGCTAAAGCTGTTTTGCCAATGGCTGTTGGGCCTGCTATAACTATTAGTGTTTTTCGTTTTTGGCTCAAATCTTATGTTTTAAACACAAAGGACACAAAGATAAAACACGGAGTGTACAGAGTTTTATAATATTACTATAGTTTTATTTTTTCAAAAAAGAGTTCTAAGAAGTGATTGAGCTTAAGGGATAAATTTAATTTTGCATTAGGGATAGTAGCGGATACTAGCCAGTGGCTAATGCTTTGAGCAGTATGAGCGGAAAGCCCGCTCGAATGCCCAATTTTTTCAAGCCAAATACCTAATTAGTCTCGATCGTCATATTCCTCAGAATCAGAAAAATCATCAGCAAATTCATCATCATTTTCTTCCTCTTCACCTTCTGTATCCGTATTTAAACCGTCTAATTCATCTTCATCCGCAATAGCAATGTCGCTATCATCAATAATGTCTTCGTTATCATCACCAATAAAATCATCATCTGGGGCAATAAATGGCACAAATATTTTTGGTGCTTCTCCAACTGCTTTAAACAAGCTTGGGAATTCTTTAGTAGGGTCGTTATCTAAAATTTTAATTAACTCAACATGAAATTCATAAGGTTTTTCAAAGTTATAGATATAGTAAAATTTTTGATGTGGATCATCAATGAATTTACTGAATTTCGAGTTTTCAATTAAAGCAACTCCATTGTCTATTTTACGTTGATTTGGCAAATAGGCCAACTCCTCGTTTTTAATCCATTGGTCGTTACTTACGTAAAAAGAAGATGATTTTTCTGGGTCGTAACCAATTTTGGTTAGAAAGAAAAAATGTAAATCCTTAAAAGTTTGGTTTGATTTGATATCAATTTCCCTAATTACTTCGTCGTAATCTTCAAAACTTATCCTAAATCTATATACTGCCATTCTGCAAAAATAATATTTTGATTGTTAATTGTTGTATAAAAGCTAAGCAAGTTTCAAGCCTAAATCTGAACCTAGTTTAACCATTAACTTAAAGGCTTCTTCTCGGTTGTTTTTAATATCGCCATCTAAAATTGCTTCCCTAATTTGATTTTTTATAATACCTACTTCTTTTCCGGCTTTAATATTAAAAGATTGCATAATGTCTTCTCCACTAATTGGAGGTTGCCAATTGCGCACTTGGTCTTTTTCTTCAACGTCTTTTAGCTTTTGTTTTACTAGTTCAAAGTTGTTGCGATATTTCTTTATTTTGTACTCATTTTTTGTAGTTACATCTGCATTGCAAAGCTGCATTAATGCTTCAATATCATCACCTGCTTCAAAAAGTAATCGCCTTACGGCCGAATCTGTAACAATTTCTTTTGCCAAAACAATGGGACGTAAGTGTAGCAGCACCAGTTTTTGTACAAATTTCATTTTCTCATTAAGCGGCAATTTTAAATCGTTAAAGATTTTGGGTACCATTCTGGCGCCTTTATCTTCGTGGCCATGAAATGTCCATCCGTGGTTTTTTTCAAAACGTTTGGTTGCCGGTTTGGCAATATCATGCAAAATTGCAGCCCAGCGTAACCAAAGGTCATCACTATGTTGTGCAAGGTTATCTAAAACCTCAATGGTGTGGTAAAAATTATCTTTATGTCCTTTCCCGTTTATATAATCAACACCATAAAGGTTATCCATTAAAGGGAAAATAATTTTTAACAAGCCGGTATCAAAAAGATATTTGAACCCTATTGAAGGTATAGGAGATAAAATAATTTTATTTAATTCATCAGTAATACGCTCTTTTGAAACGATATTTATACGCTCTTTGTTTTTTTTGATGGCATCAATTGCTTCCTCGCAAATTGCAAAATTGAGTTGAGTTGCAAACCTAATAGCCCTCATCATGCGCAAAGGGTCGTCAGAAAATGTTTCTTCGGGGTTTAACGGCGTGATGATGATTTTTTGTTCGAGATGTTTGATGCCATTAAAAGGATCCAATAATTCTCCAAAATATTGCGGATTAAGCTGCAAAGCCATTGCATTTATTGTAAAATCTCTTCGCTTTTGGTCGTCTTCCAAGGTGCCATCCTCTACAATTGGTTTTCTTGAGTCTGCTCTGTAAGATTCTTTTCTTGCACCAACAAATTCTACTTCCAAATCTTTATACTTTAACATTGCAGTGCCAAAGCTTTTGAAAATGTTTACTTGTGTATTTAACTCTTTGGCAACCGCAGTTGCGAAATTGGGTCCATTGCCTAAAACTACAATGTCAACATCTTTTGAAGGGCGACTTAAAAATATATCTCTAACAAAACCTCCAATAACATAAGCATCAACATTTTGTTGTGCAGCAATTTTAGAAATTACTTTAAATACCGGATGGGAGAGGTGTTGTTTCAAATTACAGAGTTATTTGTGAAGCCGCTTTCGCTGTTTTTGGCAAATATAAATATTTATACTTTAAATGAACATTTAGGAAATCAATATTAAATTTCTGATGTTTAATTTTTGTTTTAATTTTTAAAACTTAAATTAAACAGTTTTAATTTAGCCGTTAAATAATTAAATTATTTTTATTTTTAGTTTAAACCAAATAATATGCTATCTTTGTAATAATTAAATAATATTATAATGAACAATGGAGTAGTAAAATTCTTCAATTCAACCAAAGGATTTGGTTTTATTAAAGAAGACGGAACAGACAAAGAATACTTTGCACATGTTTCAGGTTTAGTAGATGACGTTAGAGAAAACGACGAAGTAACTTTCGATTTACAAGACGGAAAAAAAGGATTAAATGCAGTAAATGTTAGACTTGCTTAATTAGCAGTTGAATTAATATATATCATTTAAAATTCGTTAATAACCATTGTCAAAAGCAATGGTTATTTTTTTGCTTAAAAATTAGTTTAGCGTTTCGACATCTAATTATAGTGAGAGGCATTACTTCCTTATAAAAGCAAATTTACCATCTGGCTCAAGTTTCATAATGGTTGAAGCTTGTTTTTTTTCTGAACTCATTTGTTCTAAATCAACCACGTAATCAACGCCATCAATTATTTCTTGTCTTATTTCTCCAAAATTTGCTGGTGTTACCTCGCCACTTATGTTTGCCGATGTAGAAACAATAGGTTTGCGAAAACGCTGAATTAATTGCTCACAAAAATTATGTTTTACAATACGTATTCCAATACTTCCGTCTGCATTTATTAAGTTGCTGGCTAAGTTTTTTGCTCCCGAATAAATGATAGTCAAAGGTTTTTCACTATATTCAATTAAATCATAAGCCACATCAGGAATTTCGGAAACATAGCTTTGTAATTTATTATCGGTATCTAACAAAATAATTAAGCTTTTGCTGTCTTCACGGTTTTTTAGAGCATAAACTTTGGCAACCGCTTCTGCATTTGTAGCATCGCAACCAATACCCCAAACTGTATCTGTAGGATATAAAATTAAACCACCTTGTTTTAAAACTTCAAAAGCTTTATTTATTTCTTCTTTTAACATGTGGATTTAATATCTATGATTTAGTGTTGAACACTATTTTTATGTTTTTTAAGCTGTAAGTTTTTGGTTTTAAGTTAAAGGTTGTAAGTATTTACTAACAACCTTTAACTTATCATTTACAACCTAATTAAACAGCTACATTATGCTCTCTTAAAGCTTCGTTTAGCGAAGTCTTTTTATCGGTTGATTCTTTTCTTTTACCAATAATTAAAGCGCAAGGAACTTGAAATTCGCCTGCTGGGAATTTTTTAGTATAAGAACCAGGGATTACTACAGAACGTTCTGGAACAACCATTTTATATTCTACTGGTTCTGGTCCTGTTACATCAATAATTTTAGTTGAGGCTGTTAAAACCACATTTGCACCTAAAACAACCTCTTTTTCTAACCTTACACCTTCAACAACAATCGCTCTTGACCCTATAAAGCAACCATCTTCTATAATAACCGGAGCAGCTTGTAGGGGCTCTAAAACACCACCAATGCCAACACCACCACTCAAATGCACATTTTTACCAATTTGCGCACAAGAACCAACAGTTGCCCAAGTATCCACCATTGTACCTTCATCAACAAAAGCACCAATGTTTACATAAGAAGGCATCATAATTACACCCTTTGCAAGGTGAGCACCGTATCTTGCAATAGCATGAGGTACTACACGTACGCCTTTTTCTTTATAGTCGGTTTTTAGTTTCATTTTATCATGAAACACAAAAGGTCCAACTTTAATTTCTTCCATCTCGCGAATAGGAAAATACAGAACTACTGCTTTTTTAATCCATTCGTTTACATGCCAAGTGCTACCAATTGGCTCTGCAACTCTAAATTCGCCAATATCTAATCGGTAAATAACACGTTCTATGGCATCTCTATATTCTTTAAAATTTAGCAGGTTTCTATCATCCCATGCTTCTTCTACGGCTTTTTTTAATTCGGCTATCATTGTAATTTTATTTTGAAAAGCGAAAATAAGGGTTTTTTTTACGATTACTCAGTAATTGCTTTATTTTTGACTAAAATGGCAGAGAAATTAAGAATTGATAAATATTTATGGTCTATCAGACTATTTAAAACTAGGTCTTTAGCAACAGATGCTTGTCGGGCTGGGCGTGTAAAAAAAGAAGGAACTAACATAAAAGCCAGTTACGAAGTTAAAATTGGCGAGGTTTTTCAAGTTTCAAAAGCTGTAGAGAAAAAAACAATTAAAGTTTTAGACTTGCTTTACACTCGTGTTGATGCAAAAAAAGCTGTTTTAGCTTACGCCGATTTAACACCACCGGAAGAAACTGCCAAATATAAATCCATGTTTCAATCTCCGCATTTACAAAGAGATGCTGGTACTGGAAGACCTACAAAAAAAGACAGAAGAGATATTGACGATTTAAGCGATAGTTTTTTTGACGTGGAGGAAGAGGAGTAGGTTTTTTGGGTTTTAAGTTATAGGTTGTAAGTTTTAAGTCGTGGTTTGTTTTGGGTGTAACCCGCAAAAAAGCGGGTCGGGCTATTCGCTACAATCTTTATTAGCCAAAAGCTAATAAAGGAATTTCGCTGCTATCCCTTAAGCATATAGAAAGGTGATTTTCTAACTAAATTTATTGAGAAAAAAATTTGAATAAGAATACAATTCCACTAATTATAAAGTAAATGCGCCCCAAACTTGTACATATAATGGTAATATTGGTCCGCTCCAATTAGTCTTTTTAGATGCAAATCCATTTTTTATTCCTTGATAAATTAAATATCCTGCAGTAAGAAATCCGATACCTACAAAAAAATATATCCAATTCATTTAAATCTTTTTTTGTCTTAAAATTTTTAAAGAGATTTAAGTGTGATTTAATTCCATTTTCTAGAAAGCTTATTAAGTTTAAGTGATTCTTTCTGACACTTAAAGCAGAGATAAGATCAATGAACAAATATAATCCACCAAGACAAGCCTAATGAACCAATGACTAAATGAACTAATTACCTAATCTCCCCAAAAACCTCCATCACTTTCAAACTTATTAAAGCATCTTGTAAAGAACAAGGATTTTCCTCTTCTCCTAAAAAGTAATTTACCGTTTTTTCAATCAAATGCTGTTGTACATGCTGCATAGGAGGGTAGTTGAAATTCACAGTTTTACCATTTTTAGTTAAGCTTAACAAACCATTAAAAAAGGAAAGTGTGATTTTTCCTTTGCTGCCAATAAATTCGCATTGCTCTACTTCATTATCTGGTTGACTGTTGAAACACCAAACTCCATTAAAAATTACGTCATCTTTAAAAGCAATTTGCCCAACAGTAATATCAGCTACATTGTTTTGCTTGCTTTGGTTTTTAGAAAAACCGTGGTACTGCAAAGGTTCTCCAAAAATATGAACCAAAATATCCAATTGATGAGGTGCTAAATCAAAAAACAAGCCTCCACCAGAAATTTCAGGGTTTATTCTCCAATTTTCATCAGTTTTTGCAATCGCTTCAGAATCTGGTTTTTGAAATAATTTAAGGTCGATGATTCTAATATCTCCAATAACTTTATCGTCAATTAATTCTTTAAGCTTAATAAATAGAGGTTGTGCCCGGCGGTAATGCGCTACGGTAACTTTATTTTTTGAGGCTTTCTCTACTTCAATAATTGTTTCGCATTCGGCACTGGTTAAGGTAACTGGTTTTTCTATGTAAACATGTTTGCCGGCTTTAAGTGCTTGTATTGCATAATCTTTATGTGGTGCAGGAGGTGTTGCTATATAAATAGCGTTGATATTTTCATCGTTAATTAATTCATCAGCGTTATTATGCCATTTATCAATATGATGTCTGTTTGCATAATCTTTGGCTTTATCCGCATCTCTACGCATTACTGCTTCAATTTTAGAATTTCGTACTTTGTTAAAAGCGGGGCCACTTTTTACCTCAGTAACATCGCCACAGCCTAATATTCCCCAAGTTATTTTTTCCATGTTTTGTAAGTATCGAGTATTTAGTATCAAGTATCAAGAACCTATTAGTTTACTTTGAGAGTATTTAGTATCAAGTATCAAGAACTTATCGGATTGCTTTTAATGATTGATAGGTATTTAGTATTAAGAACCTATATATAGTATTGATTTTTAGTAAGTATCAAGATCCTATCCACAAATGCCTTTAGCTTTAAACTTTAAGCTTTCTGCGTTTCTAATAATCTACTCTCCCTTCGGCAATATCCCACATTTTAAAAGCTTCTAGGGCTTCGTTATTTAACAACTGTTCTGCTTTTAATTTGCGGTCTTCGGGTTTTAAATCTAATTCTTCATAAATAAAGGCATCATCAAAACCAATTACTGCGGCATCTGTTTTAGTGTTCCCATAGTACATTTTATCTAATCTGGCCCAGTAAATTGCACCTAAACACATTGGGCAAGGCTCGCAACTGGTGTAAATTACACAACCTTCTAAAGTAAAAGTATTTAATTCTTTACAAGCTAAACGTATGGTTGCAACTTCTGCATGTGCAGTAGGGTCGTTAGTTGTAGTAACCGTATTTGCGCTTTTAGCAACAATCTTTCCGTCTTTTACTATTACAGCACCAAATGGGCCACCTAAACCTTTTTCTACATTTTGTTTAGAGAGCGCAATGGCTTCTCTCATAAATTCTTCGTGATTTTCCATTTATTTTATCATAAAAAAGGCTCAACAAATGCCGAGCCTTATCAAAATTATTTATTTTAAAAATTATTTTTTGTCGCTTTTGTAAGCTTCATTTAAGCCTTTGATAACGTCTTTAGTAACATCTAAACTTTCATCAGCAAATAAAATAGCACTATTACCTTTAGAGTAAGTTAAAACCATTTTATAACCTTTGTCTTTTGCGTGTTTTTTCAAGTACTCAGCAACTTTATCATACAGTTTTTCATTTTCTGTTGCTTCTTCGTTTTGTAAAGATGCACCTGCATTTTGCTGATAAGTTTGTAATTCTTGTTGTTTACGAGCTAAACGTTGTTCTGTTTGTTGTCTTTGATCGGCACTCATGGTGTTTGCACCTTGTTGGTATGCAGCAACTTCACGCTGAAAAGCAGCACCTTTATCTTTTAAATCAGCTTCTGCTTTTTTAGACTTTCCTTCAAACTTTCCTTTAATTTCTTTAAAATATTCGTAATTATTTAAAAGAGAATCAGAATTTACATACACAATTGTAGCATCATTAGCTACTTCTACTTTTGCACCTTCTTTGGTTTCTGTTGATTTTGTTTCTGGCTTATTACAAGCAACCACTGCTACCATAAACGCCATTCCGGCTGTTGCTTTTACAATTTTAGAGCTTAACTTATTCATTTTTATTTTTATGATTTACGCAAATATAGGGATTCATCAAAAGTATCCTAATGCTTTAGCTTTTTTAAACGTTAAAAGGTGTTAAATTTTTAAAAAAGAAAAGGTCTTTTTGTACAAAAAGACCTTTTTAAATAAAGAAATATGATTGTTATGCTATTTGAGCATCCAATTTACCAGCTAAAACTGATTTTGGCACAGCACCAATTTGTTTGTCAACAATTTCGCCACCTTTAAAAAATAATAAAGCAGGAATATTTCTTATTCCAAATTTCACAGAAATTTCTGGGTTATGGTCAACATTAACTTTCCCTATAACAGCTTTGCCATCATATTCTTTAGCTAATTCTTCTACCACTGGGCCAACCATACGACATGGTCCACACCATTCTGCCCAAAAATCTACCAATACTGGTTTATCTGATTTTAAAACTAACTCTTCAAAGTTAGCATCTGTTATTTCTAATGCCATGATATATAATTTTTATATTGAGTGAATCAAATATAAGACCAATGCTTAACTATCACAAATAGATAATTACAATCTTGCAATAGCATTACGTTATAATATTAAAATTTGTAGAAAATACTGAAGCTTTGATTTTGTAAACTCCCTTGATTATTAAATGAGAATGTACTGGATTCGCTAATATTTTCTTGATTATTAAAATTTTCAATAGTTTTATTTTTATTATAACTTAAACTCAATGAAGCTAAATTTGCGCTAATGCCAAAATGTTTAAAGGGTACCCACAAAATTCCTCCGTTGATGTTAGCAGCATATACATTAATTTTTGTATCAGAACTGCTTTGTAGTCCACTTTCTTGGAAAGAATAATATAAATTGGGAGTTAACTCTGCATAGAAGTTTTTTAGTAATGGAAACAACATTCCATATCCAACACTAAAACTATAACCCTTTATATCATCTTTGATGTCAGTATTATTTGAGTTATATGAACTTTTATTTTGATTATAAGCGACACCAAAGTTTAACCTTCTGTTGTCATTTACAAAATGACTATAATTTATCCCAAAATAATTATAGCCAATTTCATTGGTTTGTTGATTGCTCTCTAAATTAATTTTTTGAGTTCCAAAATTTAGCCCAATAAAATTGTCTCCTTTTAATTGTCCGAAAGAATAACCTATAGCAAAGCATACTATACTAAGTGTGATAATTGTTTTTTTCATAATTTTTTTTGTCGCGGTAAATTTATATGTACTTGTTTTACGGAACAAAACATACATTAGTGATATTAAGTAATTGTTAAGGTTTAGGAATTAGTACAATTATTTGGCTTAACCTTTGAATAACAATTTACTAAAACGTATATCATTGAATAAATATCTAAAACTTAGCCTCAAAATATTAGCTTGGATAGTTGGAAGCATTATTGGTCTTTTTTTATTAATTGTTGTTCTTATTCAAGTTCCGGCAGTCCAAAATATTGTAAAAAATAAGGTTGTGAGCTTTTTAGAAGGCAAATTTAAAACGCCTGTTAAAATTGATAAAATAGAAATTGGTTTGCCCAAGAAACTGGTTTTACGAGGATTCTACTTTGAAAGCCAATCAAAAGATACGCTGTTAGCTGGTGATAAACTGGCAGTTGATATTTCGCTGTTCAAAATACTGGACAATCAAATTGAGCTAAACTCTATAGATATTGACGGAGTTATTGCAAATATTAGCAGAAACCAAGATTCAGTTTTTAATTTCGATTATATGCTTAACGCTTTTATGAGCGACCAAGCAAAGCCAGAAACCCCAACAGATACTTCTGCTGCCATGAAGTTTTCTATCAATAAAATTAATTTAGATAAAATTAGATTAAGATTTAATGATGCCGTCACTAAAAACAACATAGAGGTTTACTTAAATCATTTTGACACCAATATTAAAAAGTTTGACTTGGATAATATGGATTTCAAAATCCCTGAGATTACTTTAAACGGGTTAAATGTTAAATTAAAACAAGGTGCGTTAGAAGAAATTGCAAAAAGTGCTGTCGCTGTTGCCGATTCTGCTTCTGCATTACCAGATTTAAAGTTGGATATAGGTAAAGTTGATTTACAAAAAATTGTTTTGGCTTATGATAACGCAGGGAGCAAGCTAAATACGAATTTAAATTTGGGTAAATTAATTGTTGATTTTAATGAGATTGATTTAAAGAAACAATTGGTTGATATTAAGTCTTTAGAATTTACAGATTCTAAAGGGAATTTAGTTTTAGGCAAAGCAGAAAAAATAGCAGTTAAAAACGCCACCCAAACTGATACTTCTTCAGCGGCAGAAAATGCCAATTGGAAAGTAAATTTACGCAAAGCAGCTATTAATAATATTGCATTTGCTTTTGATGATATGAATGCTCCTCGCCTTAAAAAAGGAATGGATTTTATGCACTTAGACATGAAAAACATCAGCTTAAATACTGATAATTTCTATTATAGTTTAGATACCATTTCTGGTGATATCAACTCTTTTACCTTAAAAGATAAAAGTGGTTTTAATGTTCAAGAATTAAGAACAAGTTTTTATTACGGGCCAAAAAATGCTTTCTTAAAAAATTTATATCTAAAAACTCCACAAACTTTATTAAAAGATGAAGTGATTGCTAAATATCCTTCAAATGCAGCTTTAACTGAAACACCTGGAGAGTTATATATTGATGCAAACATCAGCGGAAGCAAATTAGGCTTTAAAGATATTTTGTTATTGGTGCCAACGCTTTCTACAACGGCGCCATTTAATACCATGCCCAATGCGGTAATGAATATAAATAGTAAAGTGATAGGGAAAGTTGACAATTTACGAATCCCAAATTTAGAAATTTCTGGTATTGGAAATACCCGCATTGCTGCTAGTGGGTCTATAAAAGGAATGCCTAACGTTGAGAAAGCTTATTTTGATTTAAATATCAGAGAATTTAAATCTACAGCTAAAGACATTAATGCATTTATTCCAAAAGGCACAATTCCATCAAACATTCAATTACCATCAAGTTTTGCCGCAAAAGGATTTTTTAAAGGAGGCGTTAATAATTTTAATACCAATTTGGCATTGGCAAGTAGCTTTGGCGCTGCGAAAATTAGAGCCAGTTTTGACCAACGTATTAAAAACAGAGAGAAATATAATGCCCTTTTAGATATCAATAATTTTGATGTTGGTAAACTGATAAAGAATGATTCGGTTGGGAAAATAACTTTAAGAGCGAACGTTAAAGGCATCGGGCTTGACCCAAAAACAGCCAATGCAAGTTTAGACGGTACTTTATTTAAAGCGGTTTATAATAAATACACTTATAAAAATTTAAACTTAAAAGGTAGTATCGCCAACGGTTTATTTAAAGCTGTTGCAGATATGAAGGACCCGAATGCATACTTTGATTTAGTAGCTAATGGTAGTTTTAAAGGTAAATACCCATCGGTTAAAATGAAATTGAATTTGGATAGTGTAGATTTAAAAGCATTAAATTTATACACCACTCCATTAAAATTAAGAGGTATTTTAGATGCTGATATTGAAACTTTAGATCCAAATTATTTAAACGGAAGTATTTATTTAACCAAACTGTTAATTGCCGATGCTAAAGAGCGTTATCAATTAGATTCTGTAAAAGTAATATCATCGGCAACAGCCAATAAAAATAGTTTAAAATTAACTTCTCAAATATTATCTGCCAGTATTGATGGTAAATACCAATTAACGGAAGTTGCTGCCGCTTTAAATAATACCATTGCAAAATATTACGATACTGGTTTAGCAACAACAAGACCTGATACTTTAAAATCGCAACAGTTTGCTTTTAAAATGAATGTTTCTGACGATCCAATTTTATATGCTTTGGTACCAACATTAACCAGAATAGAGCCGATTGTAATTGATGGAAGATACAATAGCAAGGGTGATACATTAATTGTAAACGGAACAATTCCGAAAGTGATTTATGCGGGATATACCATATCTAACGGTAGTTTAAAATTAAATACAGATAGTGCTGCATTAAATTACAGCTTGATAATAGATGAAATAAAAAGCGCTTCGCTATTGTTGCCACATACAAGTTTAACTGGGCAATTAAAAGACAATTTATTGGATTATAGGTTGTCTATTTTAGATAAAGAAGATAAAGAACGCTATTTAATTGCTGGTGATTTAAAAGCATTAGAAAATAAAGACAGTGAGTTTAGGTTAAATTTGGATGGCCTTAAACTTAACTATGATAATTGGAAAGTTAGTAATGATAACATTATACGGTTTGGCGGAAACGGGGTTTATGCCAATAATTTTGTGTTAAGTAACACCGGTCAATCAATTAAAATTCAGTCGCAAAATACTGCACCTAATGCACCTCTAGATATTGATTTTACCAATTTTAGAATAGAAACAATTACAAATATTATTTCTAAAGACTCTTTATTGGCTGGTGGTATAATTAACGGAAAAGTGCTGGCTAAAAATCTAACAACAACGCCAACTTTTAATGCAGATATGAACATAAAGGACTTTAACTTTATGACAGATACCGTAGGAAATGTTGCTGTAAAAGTAAATAATAATACGCCTGATATTTTTAATGCAGATGTAGCTATTACAGGCAATGGTAACCAAGTAAATTTGTTAGGTTCTTACAATATCAGCAACAGCGGTTTTGATATGGATTTGGATATGCAGCGTTTAAATTTAAAAAGCATACAAGGTTTTACTCTAGGAAACATGACGGATGCCATAGGTTATTTAAATGGAGCATTTAAAATTACCGGTAGTGTTGATGCACCAAAAGTGATAGGAGATGTAGCTTTTAACGATGCCGCTTTTAGAATTACAATGTTAAATACGTACTACAAGGTTGGTTCTGATAAAATTGAGTTTAATGGCGATGGGATTTTATTTAATGAGTTTGCATTAAAAGATTCTGCAAATAATAATTTGACTGTTAACGGCGCAATTTATACCCAAACATTTACAGATTTCAGGTTTAATTTAGAGGTAGATGCTGATAATTTTATGGCGGTAAACTCTACCGAAAAAGATAACGACCTGTTTTATGGAAAGCTGTTTTTTGACACTCGCTTACGTATAAAAGGAGATTTAGACAACCCAATTGTTGATGGTAGTTTAAAAATTAATAAGGAAACTGAATTAACTTTGGTTTTACCGCAAACTGACCCTGGAATTGCAGAAAGAGAGGGTATTGTTGAATTTGTAGACCAGGATGACCCCGAATTTAATAAAGCTTTTGTTTTACCGGATTCTTTAAATAAAACCGAAATAACAGGGATGACTTTAAATGTAAATATTGAAGTTGACCCCGAAGCTGCTTTAACAATGGTGATTGATAAAGGGAACGGTGATTTTGTTAAAATAAAAGGGGAAGCAGAATTAAGTGCAGGTATTGACCCATCTGGTAAAGTTTCTTTAACCGGAAAGTATGAATTGCAAGAAGGTTTTTATGAAATGTCTTTCAATTTTATAAAACGCCAGTTTAAGATAGACAAAGGAAGTACCGTTTTATGGACGGGTGAGCCAATGTCGGCAAGTTTGAATGTTACTGCAATTTACGTTGCAGAAACTGCACCTATAGATTTGGTAGGAGACCAATTAGGCTCTGCATCACAAGCGCAAAGAAATACATACAAGCAAGAGTTGCCATTTAATGTTTTATTAAAAATGAACGGCGAGTTGTTGAAACCAGAAATAACTTTTGATATCATATTGCCAGACGGTAACTACAATGTTTCATCAGAAGTTATTGATAACACTAAAATTAAATTGCAACAATTAAGGCAACAACCATCAGAGCTTAACAAGCAAGTATTTGCGTTGCTATTGTTGAATAGGTTTATTGGAGAAAATCCGTTTGCAAGCGAGGCTGGTTCTGGTGGGGCAGAATCTTTAGTGAGACAAAGTGTAAGTAAAATAATATCACAACAATTGAATGATTTTGCAGGTGATTTAATTGAAGGAGTTGAGCTTAATTTCGATTTGGAGTCTTCTGATGATTATACGACTGGAAATCGTGAAAACAGAACAGATTTGAATGTTGGTTTATCAAAAAGGTTGTTAAACGATAGGTTAAAAGTTACTATTGGAAGTAGTTTTGGTTTAGAAGGTCCGCAACAAAGTAATCAACAAGCTAATAATATTGCGGGTGATGTAGCAGTAGATTATTCTTTATCTAAAGACGGTAGATATTTACTCAGAGCATATCGAAAAAATCAATATCAAGTTGCATTACAAGGCCAAGTAATTGAAACAGGTTTAGGTTTTGTAATAACTATGGATTACAATAGATTTAGAGAGCTGTTTGAAAGATCGAGAGAGAAAAAAACAGATAAACAAGAACAAAATACAGAGAGCAAATAACATGAAATTCAAATCAACCATATATTTATTATTAATTGCTTTGTTTGCAACATCTTGTAGTAATACCAAATATTTACCTAAAGGAGAACTGCTTTACATGGGTGCTAAGCTAAATATTGAAGGCGATAGCGTAACAAAAAAAGAGAAATCTATTTTGGAAACAGAATTAACAAGTATTTTAAGACCCCGTCCTAATTCAAGTATTTTAGGTTTAAGACCCAAATTATGGATTTATAATATCACCAAAACAGATAAACAAAAAGGATTAAAACATTTTTTAAACACCAAATTTGGCCAAGCGCCTGTTTATTTTTCTAAAGTTGATTTAGATTATAACGTAAAACTGATTGAAAACAGGTTAGATAATAGAGGTTACTTTAAAGGTAGAGCTTATGCAGATTCTACCTCGAAAAATAAAAGAGCAACTGCAATTTACACGGTTAGGCCAAATTTTCAATACAAAATAAGAGAAGTTATTTTCCCAAATGATTCTAGCAAATTAGGTTTAGCTGTTAATGAAGAAAAGGAAACCACCTATTTTAAAGCCGGAGAACCTTATGATTTGGATAAAATTAAAGCAGAAAGAGATAGGATAGATGCTAAATTAAAAGAGAAAGGTTTCTTTTATTTTGGGTCTGATTATTTATTAGCGCAAGTTGATAGTACAGTTGGTAATCACCAAGTGGATATGATTCTAAAAATTAAGAACGAAACTCCTACAAAAGCAAAAAACGTATATAGTATTGGTGATATTTATGTTTACCCTGATTACAGTTTAGGTAATGATAGCCTTCAAAAAAGTACTGATTCTTTAGAGACTTACAAAGATTTAATTATTGTTGACCCTAATAAAAGATTCAAGCCCGATGTTTTTGACAGGGCCTTGCAATTTAATAAAGGAGATATTTATAATAGAACAGACCACAATTTATCTTTAAACAGATTGGTTAATGTGGGTACTTTTAAGTTTGTAAAAAATGAGTTTTTACCCTCAGATTCGTTAAATAGTGCTTTAGATGCTTATTATTATTTAACCCCGTTACCTAAAAAATCTATAAGAGTCGAATTATTAGGAAAAACAAATTCTGCAAATTATACAGGTTCAGAAGTAAACATTAATTGGACAAATAGAAATGCTTTTAGAGGTGCCGAACAACTAACTCTTACAGCCTTTGCTGGTTTAGAAACCCAAGTTTCTGGACAAAATGGTGGCTTTAATGTTTTGCGTTTTGGTGGTGATGCTAGCTTAATTTGGCCTAAATTTGTAACACCATTTGTTAAATTCAAATCTGTTTCTGCATTTACGCCAAAAACAGTTGCAACAATAGGTTTCGAGTATCAAAACAGATCACAATTGTATTCTCTAAATACTTTCCGCGGTTCTTTTGGTTATTTATGGAAAGAAAATGTACGAAAAGAACACTCTTTAAAATTATCCGAAATTACTTATACCAATTCCTCTAACATATCAGATCTTTATCAAAGACAGGCCGATAGCATCCCAAGTTTACAAAGGGTAATTGATAAGCAATTAATTTTCGGTCCGTCTTACAGTTATACTTATACAACCACTGCCGAAACACAAAAAAAGAATACATTTTATTATAAAGGTCAGGCCGATTTAGCTGGTACAGTTACAGGTTTATTTAAAAAAGGAGACGTTTTGAATGGCGATACAGCCAGAATTTTTAGTGTGCCATTTAGCCAGTACTTTAAAATTGAAAACGATTTTAGGCATTATATAAAATTTGGATCAAAATCTACAGTTGCCAGCAGGGTTATTGCTGGCTTTGGGCTACCATATGGCAACTCATCGCAAATGCCATTTATTAAACAGTTTTTTATTGGTGGTACAAACAGTTTAAGAGGTTTTAGAGCAAGATCTATTGGACCAGGTACTTCTAGGTTGGTAGTTGACGAAAATTCTTTTTTACCAGATCAATCTGGAGATATCAAATTGGAGTTTAATACAGAATATCGTTATGATTTCACCTCTATTTTTAAAGGGGCATTATTTGTAGATGCTGGAAATATATGGTTATTAAATGAAGATGTTAATAAACAAGGTGCTGCTTTTAGTAAAGAATTTATAAGTGAATTGGCCGCAGATGCCGGGGCAGGTGTAAGGTTAGATTTAACCTTTTTAATATTACGTTTGGATTTAGCTTTCCCAATTAGACAGCCATATTTGCCTAAAGGCGATAGATGGGTTTTTGATGCCATTAAATTTGGAGACAGGGATTGGCGAAGAGAAAACTTAGTATTCAATTTAGCAATTGGATATCCATTTTAAACAAAAAAGGCTTGGTTGTTTTGCAAACCAAGCCTTTTTTGTTTTATTTTGTTTTTATTTTAGCGTTTCCTTTTTCTCTATCAAATAAGAAATAAACAAGCCCAAGCCACCAAAAATAGCCATTAATGAGAAGTAGATAAACACCACTTTTTTATTCATATCCTCATTGCTGCTATTAAATACCGTAAAATCTAGTAAGTAGGCAATAAATAAACCCAAACCTAAGCCTATTAATAACAAACCCCATTTTAGGTTTTTGTAAGGTTGCGGTTGCGATTTTGAAAAGCTGATATCTATACCTTTTTCAATCATTGCCATGCGCTCTTTATTAACCATATAACGCAAGCCAAAAATTGCTGCAAAAGTCGTGATAAAGAATGTAATTGGAATCAAAATTTCTGTTTGGTAACTCATCGTATTTATTTTTAAATTATATTAATAATTGTTATGATTTCTAAACTAAGACCACCAACTTTTTAATCAGGTTACAGCAACAATAAAAAATAATTTTCGAACCATTTTTAAAACCGATATAAAAGGATTCAGTGAATTACTAAATTTTTCTATTATCTCAGCATTCTTATTTTTAGCATTTATAAAATTATTTTACATGTAACCTATCATATAACTATGTTGTCTTAATTGTAAGAAATGCGAAATATAAGTACAGACAACGAATTAATTGATGCTATTTTAAATGGACAAACAAACCAGTTTGCACATTTAGTAAAGCGGCATCAATCGTATGCTTTTACTTTGGCTTTGCGTTTTACAAAACAAAGAGAAACCGCGGAAGAAGTTGCTCAAGATGCTTTTATAAAAGCATATAAATCATTAAGTGCTTATAAAAAGGAAGGTAAATTTACCACTTGGTTATACACCATTGTTTACCATACGGCAATGACTCATCTGCGTAAAATACGGATAAATACCAGTTCAATTGATGATGAAAATAGTAATATTCAGATAGAAGATAGAGTTGATTTTGATAATCAAAATTCGGTTGAATTAAAATCTAGAAGCTTTTATGTAAACCAAGCTATTAAAATGCTGTTGCCAGATGATGCAAGTGTAATTACCTTGTTTTACCAAGGCGAACAATCTTTAGAAGAAATTGCCCAGGTTATGAATATGGAAACAAACGCAGTAAAAGTTAAATTGCATAGGGCAAGACACAAGTTAAAGCAAAAATTAGATTTGCTTTTAAAGGATGAAGTAAAGGATTTGATATGAAAAATTTAGAAGAAAAAATTTGGGATTATATTGATGGCTTAGCTACAGCTGAGGAACGCTTAGATTTAGAAGTTTTTTTGAAAGAAAATCCTTTAGCCCAAGAAAAATTTGATGAATTAAATGCGGTTAATTTAGATTTTAAATATTTAAAATTGGATGGACCATCAATGGCGTTTTCGGCTAACATAATGAGCGAAATAAATCCGCCACTAAGTGAAAAAGCAAGAGTTGATCATCGTATAATTTATGCTATTGGCGGTTTGTTTTTTTTAGCAATGGCTGCTTGCTTTACTGTTGCAATTCTAAATACAAATTGGAATTTAGGAACTTCGGAACAAAACAGTAGCTTTTTACAGAATCTATCTTTTAATACATCTATGGCATCAATAATTAAAAATTACCCATATCTGTTTTACGGATTTTTAATATTTGATTTAGCGGTGTTGCTAAAGTTTGTTGATAGTTATTTTACAAGGTTTAAGGAGAGTTATTGAGGGATTTAAAATCAGGAATTACCAAGAAACTTTGGTCTTTTTGTAGCGTTTGAAATTTGTGTCTTTAGAGATGATTTCTAAATTTTCTACAATAGCTTGTGCAATTATAATCCTATCAAAAGGGTCTTTGTGGGCGTTTTCTAAAGAAGAGAGTTGAATGAAATGCTCAAAGTCTAAAGGCAAAATTTCAAAGTTATTGTTAAAAATCTCATTTTTTAATTCCTCTAAAGTAACTGCTAATATAGTTTTCCTAAACTTAATTTTATAGCTATTTCCCAAATAGAAGCAATACTTATAAACTTGCGATTTTCTACTGCTTCAATATTTGATTTGGCTTTATCAGATAATTGATAATCTCCATTTAAAAACCATAGGAAAGTATGAGTATCTAATAAAAAGCTTTTCACATGTAATCATTAAACACATCCAGAGAATCATCAAAATCTTCAGATAAAGTGATTTTTCCTTTCAAACTACCAAATTTCGGCTGATTGATTTGTTGCTCTTTTTGTTTATTTGTCTTTTTTATTAATGATTCAATAAAATTCTTAGCTTCCTTTTTTAGATTAGGAGGCAAAGTTTCTAATTTTGTATAGAGGGTAAGGGATGTCATTATTTCTATTTAATCAAAATTAACTTTTATTGTTTTAAAAAACAAGCTGTTAATAATTCATGATGGTTTAATTATTTGATAGAACTATTTAACTCCTTCCATAAAATCCACAGTCAAACCAGCTAAGGCTTTAACACCTAAAGTAAACCCACTTTCGTCGATAAAAAAATCGGGAGTATGGTGTGATGGAGCTTTTAATGGGTCTTGTCCTTTAGGCATTCCTCCTAAGAAGATAAATAAACCGGGTACTTTTTCTTGAAAGAAAGAAAAATCTTCCGCACCAGTTACAGCTGCTTTTAATAAAACATTTTCTTTACCAGCAACAGCTTGCAAAGTTGGAAGCATTTTAGCGGTAAGCGAAGGGTCGTTATATGATACAGGGTAACGCACACTAAACGGAATTTTAACTTCGGCAGTTGCGCCAGCAGCTTCTGCAGTTTTGGTAACAATGGTTTTTATCCTGCTGATAAACATCTCTTCATCTTCTTTGCTCAAATTTCTTACAGTACCCATCATCACTACTTCTTCGGGGATAATATTAGAACGTAAACCACCATGAATAGAACCAATAGTAACCACACCAGCATTTTCTGTTACATTTAAATTACGACTAACAATAGTTTGAAGCGCATTAATAATTTGTGCAGAAACTACAATTGGGTCAATTGACGACCAAGGGTAAGCGCCATGAGCTTGTAGGCCTTTAACCGTAATTTTCATATCGTTTACGGCGGCCATTGTACCTCCTGGGCGATAAGTAATTTTTCCAACTTCTGTTTGCGAGTTAATGTGTAAACCAAAAACAACATTAACTTTTGGGTTTTCCAATACACCTTCTTTTACCATTAATTCAGCTCCACCTTCCTCACCAAACGGCGGACCTTCTTCTGCAGGTTGAAATATAAATTTAACCGTTCCTTTTAAGTCTTTTTTCATTGAAGAAAGCACTTCCGCAACTCCCATTAAAATAGCCATGTGCGAATCATGTCCGCAAGCATGCATTGTCCCAACTTCTTGTCCGTTAAATTGAGTTTTCACTTTAGATGCAAATGGGAGAGGAGTCCGTTCAATTACTGGTAAACCATCCATATCTGCCCTAATCGCTACAGCAGGGCCAGGTTTGCCGCCTTTTAAAATACCAATTACGCCAGTTTTCGCAACACTGGTGGTAACTTCAATTCCTAGAGATTTTAAATGTTTGGCTATAATTTCAGCAGTTCTAAACTCGTGGTTGCCTAATTCTGGATTTTGATGAAAATCTCTTCTCCAATCAATAACTTTTTGTTCAATAACATCTGTTTTTTGGGATATTTTCTGTTTTAAGGCGGATGTTTGAGCAAAGGTTGCGATGGCAAAAAAGGAAAATAGAAAAAGGGTAAGTTTTGATTTCATAATTTGTTGTTTGAGTGTGGGTTATGATAATACAAGATAAGGAGAATTTTGGAGAGATTTTGTTTGCCTCAATCTTATTGAATTTATTGGCTTCGACAGGTTAATCAACTGCTGACGGAGAAAAATCTAAAATGTAGGGGTTAAATAGCGCAGAGTCCCTGAAAAAGGAGACTCTGCTTGGACTGCATAATAGAATTTAATTGTCTTGTTTATAATATGTAAAATTCATTACAGATAAGTCAATTTTTGCTATACCACCATTTATTCCGATGAAGATATTTTCATCATCTATTACGGCTATTGAATTTGGATCGAAACCCTCAGGAAAAATATTTTTTAAATAAGTACTTTTTTTAGATTATGAAATGAATATAAATTTTTCTTAGTAGCAATTATTAGTTTGTTCTGAAATATTTTAAAAACTTCTGGTGCTTCGTTAAAATAGTATATTTTTTTATAAGAAAAGCTATTTTTGTGTGCAACTAATTTGTATAAAGTACCTTCATTGATTTTATCATGAGCTAGTCCTTCAATAAAATAAAGGTTATTAGAGAGCTTGAAAATAAATTTGATGTTTCCTTCCTTAATTTGAAAACTTTTTTTCGATTTATCGTTAGGAGTGAAACTTAATTTTCCACCCCATTCTCCTCTATCAATTCCTATAAGCTTACCATTTGATATAATTAGTCCACATTCATTAGTATCATTTACTTTTTTAATTTTAAGTTTTCCATTATTTATTTCAACTCCAAATTTATTATTTGAATATGATTCTTTTTTTAGTTGTGATGGAGCACTTTCAACAAAATCTTTTGGGATATTTGTATTTGTGCAACAGTAATTTGTTAACCCCAAAAAAGAAATAACTGTAACTATTAAAATTGATGTTTTCATCTAACTCAAAACATACTCCAACTCCATTTCATCCAAACTACACAACAACTCTTTAGAAATATTAATCTGCCTGCCTTTACTTGGTAAATCAATCATCAATTTCTCTTTCCTATCAATCACTACAAAATTGAGCTTTTTCTTTCCTAAATTATTATTGAAAATCTCGTCTAAATCGCTAATTAAATCAGCATTGATGTGTTCTAATTCTAAGCGGATGTCAATCTTGTTCGATTGTTTTTCTAGCACATCTCGTAAATCAGAAAAGTCACCAAAACTTATACGGTTTCGTTTTGTGCCGTCTGGGTTAGAGAAATAACCGACGTTTCCTTTGATATATAAGTAGTTGTTAGGCTCTAAATGATGTTTAAATTTCATGTAATCGTCTCGGAAAATGGAAAACTCAAAAGCATCATCATAGCCTTCTAACTTGAAATAGCAATAACCACGTCCATCTTTAGAAACTCTGTGATTCACTGCTGTAACAATTCCACCCACTTTAAACTGAAAATCAATCCCTTTATCAATTTCATTAAAGATTGTCAAATTGCCTTTAGAGCAGTATTTATCTAAAACCAGTTTATATTCATCTAACGGGTGGCCGGAGATATAAATACCAACGACCTCTTTTTCTTTAGCCAGCGTCTCTATTAAACCCCATTCTTCGCATTCTGTTAAAGAAGGTTCGGGCATTTCTACACTTGCGCCGCCACCAAATAAACTAGCTTGCGATGAATTTTCATTCTCTTTATGCTTTGCACCATATTTTACGGCTTGTTCTAAAACAGTTGATCCATTTTCAGCATAAAAATATTGTGCCCTGTGTGCGTTAAAGCAATCAAACCCACCAGCTAAAACCAAGTTTTCTAAAGCTTTTTTATTAGCTGCTCTTAAATCTACCTTTTTAGCAAAATCAAAAATTGACTTATACTTTTCGGTTTGTCTGTTTAAAACTATGGTTTCCACAGCACCAGCACCAACACCTTTTACAGCACCCATTCCAAAACGGATGGCATTTTTATCGTTAACTGTAAATTTGTGGAAAGACTCATTTACATCCGGGCCTAAAACTTCTAAGCCCATTCGCTGGCATTCTTCCATAAAAAAAGTAACCTGCTTAATATCGCTCATGTTGTTAGAAAGCACAGCCGCCATATATTCTGCCGGATAGTGCGCCTTTAAATAAGCGGTTTGGTAGGCAATCCAAGCGTAACAAGTAGAGTGCGATTTGTTGAAAGCATAACTCGCAAAAGCTTCCCAATCTTTCCAAACTTTTTCCAGTGTTTTAGGGTCGTGACCTTTTTCTGCCGCTTGCGCCACAAATTTAGGTTTCATTTTATCCAAAACGTCTTTCTGCTTTTTACCCATCGCTTTACGTAAAACGTCGGCTTCACCTTTGGTGAAACCCGCTAAACTTTGCGATAAAAGCATCACCTGCTCTTGGTAAACTGTAATTCCGTAAGTTTCTTTTAAATACTCTTCACTGGCAGCAATGTCATATTTAATCTCTTCTTCTCCGTTTTTTCTGCGAATAAAACTTGGAATATACTCAATAGGACCGGGGCGGTAAAGTGCATTCATGGCAATTAAATCTCCAAAAACGGTAGGCTTTAATTCCTTCATGTACTTTTGCATTCCGGGCGACTCATACTGAAAAATACCTACTGTTTCTCCACGTTGGAAAAGCTCGTAAGTCATTTCATCATCAATAGGGAAAGTGTCTGGATCAAGCTGAATACCTGTTTTTAGTTTCACCAATTTAACGGTGTCTTTTATCAACGTAAGCGTTTTTAAACCCAAAAAGTCCATTTTTAACAAACCAGCACTTTCAACTACCGAGTTGTCAAATTGGGTAACATATAAATCAGAATCCTTTGCGGTTGCTACCGGAACAAAGTTGGTAATGTCACTTGGCGTGATGATAACCCCGCAAGCATGAATACCAGTATTTCGTACCGAACCTTCTAAAACCTGAGCCTGACGCAATGTTTCGGCACTTAAATCCTTACCGTCTGCAATGCCTTTTAATAAAGTTACGGCTTCATATTCTTCTGATCGTAAAGCACTTTTAAGAGCAGCATCATCTAACGTAAAAATTTTAGCAAGCTTTAAATTGGGAATCAGTTTGGCAATTTTATCAGCTTCAAAAAGTGGTAAATCTAAAACACGGGCGGTATCTCGAATGGATGATTTTGCAGCCATGGTGCCGTAAGTAATAATTTGGGCAACTTGGCTGGCTCCATATTTATTAATTACATAATCCATCACTCGCCCACGGCCTTCATCATCAAAATCAATATCAATATCGGGCATCGAAACCCTATCTGGGTTTAGGAAACGCTCAAAAAGTAAATCGTACTTTATGGGGTCAATATTGGTGATTTTTAAACAATATGCTACTACAGAACCCGCCGCAGAACCCCTTCCAGGTCCAACAGAAACATCTAATCTTCTAGCTTCGGCAATAAAATCTTGTACAATTAAAAAATAACCAGGGTAACCGGTATTTTCAATTACTTTCAACTCAAAATCTAAACGCTCCTTAATTTCAGGGGTAATCTGGCCGTAACGTTTTTCTGCACCAACATAAGTTAAGTATGCTAAAAATTTATTTTCTCCTCTTTTTCCACCATCTACTTCATCTTCGGCAACTAAAAACTCTTCTGGAATATCAAATTTAGGAAGTAGAACCTCTCTGTATAAAGAGTAAGCTTCAATTTTATCCGTAACTTCTTGAATGTTTGAGATCGCATCAGGCAAATCAACAAAAAGCTTTTTCATCTCCTCACCCGATTTGAAATAATACTCATCATTAGGCATTCCAAACCTAAAACCACGCCCTCTTCCTTTTGGTGTAGCTAACTTTTCGCCTTCTTTAACACATAATAAAATATCATGTGCGTGTGCATCTTCTTTGTTTATGTAATAAGTATTGTTAGTGGCTATTAATTTAACATCGTGTTTTTTTGCTAAAGCAATTAAAGTTGGGTTAACTCTATTTTCATCTTCTTGCTCATGGCGCATTAACTCTAGGTATAAATCATCGCCAAAAGTGCTTTTCCACCAAAGTAAAGCTTCTTCTGCTTGGTTTTCACCGAGGTTTAAAACCTTGTTTGGGATCTCGCCATATAAATTGCCCGATAAAACAATTAAGTCTTCTTTATATTGTTCAATGATGTTTTTATCGATACGTGGGACATAATAAAAACCCTGTGTATAAGCAATAGAAGACATTTTTGCTAAATTATGATAGCCTTTTTTAGTTTTAGCTATCAAAACAATTTGGTAACCGTTATCTTTTCTTTTTTTGTCAGTATGGTCATCACAAACAAAAAACTCGCAACCTACAATGGGTTTAATGATGGTTTCGGTAGCTGGTTCTCCTTTTTCTGCCGAGGCTTCATTTTTTGCTTTTGCCGCTTTGTTATGATTCATTACCGCACTCACAAAATGGAAAGCACCCATCATGTTTGCATGGTCTGTAATGGCTACCGCGGGCATTTTATATTTTGCAGCAGCTTTTACCAAACTAGCTACAGAAATGGTTGATTGCAGAATAGAAAATTGCGTATGATTGTGCAAATGCACAAAATCAACTGCTGCTAAATCGACTAAGTTAGCGGCTGTATCTTGCTTGTTTAAAACAGCATTTTGATTTTCGCTTGCGGTTTTTAATTGGTTTGATTGCTCTTTTAAATTAACATGTTTTAAACCTATCGACTGTATTTCATCTGGGTTAGCAGTTCTAAAATCGTTAAAATAACTTTCTTCTGCTTGTAATTCTTTTAAAGTAAAAACCTCTTTTTTTACCAGTGCAAAAAAGCATCGAGCGGTAGCTTCCACATCGGCAGTGGCGTTGTGCGCTTCTGCAAAAGGTTTGTTAAATAAATATTGGTGTAACTCTGTTAAATTTGGGAGTTTAAATTTACCACCTCTGCCGCCGGGTAGTTGCAAAATACTCGCAGTAACTTCTGTACAAGTATCTAAAACGGGTAAATCTAACATGTTTGTGGCAACACCTAAACGGTGAAATTCGGCACCCATAATGTTACGATCAAAACCTAAATTTTGCCCAACAATAAATTTGGTTTGGCTTAGGGCCTGATTAAATTTCTCTAATACTTCGGCTAATGAAATTCCTTCTTTTGTAGCTAATTCTGTAGAAATACCATGAATTTTTTCTGCATCGTAGGGGATATTAAATCCTTCGGGTGTAACTAAATAATCTTCATGACTGATTAGCTTCCCCATGCTATCATGTAACTGCCAAGCAATTTGAATACATCGCGGCCAATTATCGGTATCGGTAATTGGGGCATCCCAGCGTTTTGGTAATCCGGTGGTTTCAGTATCAAAAATCAAATACATAGTTTGGTATGTTGCTGTTTATTAGAAAATTAAATCGGCTGAAAAGAAATTCGGCACAAATTCAAATTTACCAAAAAAAGGGTAGTAATTATGACTGTTGAAAAGTAGTTTTTTCTGAAAATTTTCTGCTATGAAAGAAAATTTCTATTGTGATTTATTGAATAATAAATCTTTAATGGGGGCTTTTTAATTTTTGTAAAATTTAACTAACCAATAGGCTAGCCTCATAGGCTTTTTTACTACAAACGTCCTTCATTTATCATTAAAGGACGTTTGTAATTATGCTGGTGTTGTATAATCGTATGCGCTTAATTTTTTCTTCAATAGTTTTCTAGCAACGTGTATTCTGGTTTTTACTGTTCCGATTGGAATATCTAAATGATCTGCAATTTCATGGTACTTAAATCCTTCAAAGTACATCGTAAACGGAATATAATAGTCTTCTGATAAGCTTTTTAAGGCAGCTTTTATGTCATCCATTACAAATTTAGTTTCACCTTTATTATTTGTTGCACTAAAAGCCAACTGGTTAGATGAAATTTCGTCTGTTTTGGTAATAAATGATGTTGTTTTAATAAACCTTCTATAATTATTAATGAAGGTATTTTTCATGATCGTGTATAACCATCCTTTTATATTAGTTCCTTCTTTAAAATTATTATAATAGGTTATCGCTTTTAGCATAGTGTCTTGCACTAAATCATTTGCATCTTCACTATCATGCGTAAAACGTAATGCATAGTTTTTTAATGAAGATGATTGCATCATAACTAGGGTATTAAATTCTATGTTTGTCATTTTGTTTAATCTTTTAGTGTTAAAACTTAAACAAAAGTAGCAATTAAGTTTGTAAAACAAAATTTTTGTTTAACTTTTTTTAATAAAATGTTAAACAAAAATTTTCCATAGTTATTTGTAGATTATTTACTAAATAAAAAAGCCACAGCAATTACCTTGCTGTGGCTAAATATGGCTAAAACGGCTTTAAATTATGTTAACTTCTCTTTCTAATATTATCCCAAACTTGGTATAAACAGAATCAATAATAGCGGCAGATAGCTGAAAAATTTCATTTCCAGTGGCATCACCATGATTTACTAGTACCAAAGCCTGATTTTTCCAAGTGCCAGTGTTTCCAATAATTCGCCCTTTCCAATCACATTGTTCAATTAGCCAACCTGCTGCAAGCTTTACCCCATTTTTCACAATATAATGTGCCATATTAGGATTTTGCTCATAAAGCTTATTAAATACTTCTTCACTAATTACAGGGTTTTTGAAAAAAGAACCAGCATTACCAATAGTAGATGGATCTGGTAGTTTAGAAACTCTAATTTCTGAAACTACTTTACTTACATCTTTTATGGTAGGGTTTAAAATATCTTTCTTTTTGAGTTCATCAGCGATGGCACCATAGCTAATATTAATGTTTTCTTCTGTTGATAGTTTAAATTTTACGCTACAAACAATATATTGTCCTTTTTTTGATTGTTTAAATATGCTTTCGCGATAATCAAATTCACAATCGCTTGTTTTAAATTGAACAAAATTTCCGGTAGAAATTTCAAAAGCTTCGCAGCTTTCAAAAACATCTTTAAGCTCTACACCATAAGCACCTATATTTTGGATTGGCGATGCACCCACAGAACCGGGTATTAAGCTCAAATTTTCAACACCTGCAAAGCCCCAATTAACGCAGTAGTTTACAAAACTGTTCCAAATTTCGCCTGCACCAGCTTCAACAATAACTTCTTTATGGTTTATTCTGTGTTCAATTCCTCTAATGTTAATTTTTATAACTAAGCCATTATAGTTTTGGGTAAAAAGCATATTACTGCCACCACCCAAAATTAAACGCTCAATATTATGCCATTTAGCATCAGCAAAAAGCTCCGTTAATTCTTCTTTATGATTTATTTCAACAAAATATTTTGCATAAGCATTAATACCAAATGTGTTAAAGTTTTTTAAAGAAACGTTTTCGTGAATTTGCAACATGGTAGATTAATTATAGAATGATTGAATTTTGAATGATTGAATAAATTTAATAATGAATGAATGATGAATTTTGAAGGAACGAATATACCCATATTGATTAGGGAACGATTGAATTTTTAATATTAAGATGATTTTTTTAGTTTATCATTTATTCACTCCTTCATTCATTCACTCCTTCAAAATTATTTTCTATTCAAAATTAACTACTTAAAATATTTTTTACTTGCCACCAATAATCCAAACTCTTCAGATCCATCTTTTTCAGTAGTTTTATGGTGAATTTTGTGCGCTCTTCTAATTCCTTTTAAATATTTGTTTTCAGATTTGAAAGCTTTTAAACGGTTGTGTATAAACCAATCGTGAAAAATAAAATATATGATGCCATAAATTGATATTCCTGCACCTATCCAAAATTTATAATTCAAATTTTGATGACCAGAATAGAGCAGCCATAAGGCCAAAGCTCCAAAACCAAAGCTAAAAATATCGTTTAACTCAAAAAAACCATGTCTTTGTTGGTGATGTGTTTTGTGAATAAACCATAAAGGGCCATGAAAAAGATATTTATGCATTGCCCATGATAAAACTTCCATAATAATTATGGTTGAAATGATGATAGAAACAGGGATAAGCCACTCCATTATATTTTAAAAATTTGTTGCAATTAAAGATGTATCGTTAATTTAGCTAAATTATACTAAATCTATAAATAATGGATCAACAAGATTATAAAAGAGAACAAATTATTGACGCAGCACTAAAAAGATTTGCTCATTTTGGATTAAGTAAAGCCACGATGAATGAGATTGCTAGTGATCTTAGTTTCTCTAAAGCCTTGTTGTACTATTACTTTCCTGATAAGCTGAGTTTGTATGCCGCAGTATTAGAAAAAGTTTTTTCTGAAATTACTGAAAGCATAAATGAGGCTTTAAAAACAGCTAAAACGCCTGAAATAGGCGTGAAAATTTATATTGAAGCCAGACAAGAATTTTTAGAAAAGTATTTCCCTTTATTAGATTTTAATAAATTTTTAAATATCGATAAGTACCAAGATTTAAAAAAAATTTTAGATAAATCAAATGATTCTGAGATTGAACACCTAAAAAGCATTCTTGAAATTGGGGTAAAAACAGGTGCTTATGAAGTAAAAAATATAGAAGCAACTGCAAAACTTCTTTTTGATGCCTTGTTAGGTATTAGACTGTTATACATTAACAACGTAAAAGCTGTATTTGATATTGATAAACAGTTCCTTAACAAGGTATCTAACCGCCAAAAAGAATTAATGGATATCTTTTTTAAAGGTCTAAAGTGTTAAACTATCAAACTTTTGTCATTTAGCTAATTACTGAACAATAATGTTTGGTATAAAAAACAATTGCTGTACATTTGACTAATTATTTTAAAAAGTCAGAAAGTCTATTGTTCAAATAATGAGTTTAGTTAATTTAGATCAGAAACAAGAGCAGATTGTAGAGGCAGCTTTAAAGCGCTTTACTCATTTTGGTATATCTAAAACTACTATGAACGAAATTGCTGAAGATCTATCCCTATCTAAGGCATCTTTATACTACCACTTTCCAGATAAAACCGCTTTGGTGCTTTCCGTTGGTGAAGTTATTTTAACAGATTTTTTGAAAGCTCAAATGGAAGCTTTAGCTAAGGCTGATAGTTTTAAAGAAGGAATTTTAGATATTTTATCCATTAGGATTTCATTCGGTCAAAAATACTTTATGATGCACATTGGTGATGTTCAAAGTGATATTAATACCAATGATCCAAAGTTTAAAATGATGTTAGAGGATTTAAGATCTAAAGAACTTGACTTTATTGCAGCCCATATTCAACGCTTCCAGGTTAAAGGTTTTTTGAAACAGGTAGATAAATTAGAAACTGCCAAAGTTCTGATTGATATGTTAATTGGAATTTGGATATGTGGAATTCACGTCCAACATAAGGGCTTGTTCCCTTCCGAAGAATTATTTGAAGATATTAGAATGAAGTGCGAACGTGTAATCACAATTTTTTGCGATGGAATTAAAAGAAATTGAAATGGAAGATAGGATTTTAGAAAAAGCCCGCGAGCTATTTTTTTTCTTCGGGATAAAAAGCATCACCATGGATGATATTGCAAAACACCTTGGTATTTCAAAGAAAACCTTATACACTCATTATAAGGATAAAGGTGAAATTGTACGCTTAATTATGGGAGGCTTGTTAACCGAACATGTTGAAGAAATGCTTAAAGTAAAAGAAAATACTAAAAATGCAGTTGAGGCTGTGGTTTTGCAATCTAAAATACTTTTTACTGTTTTTAAAGATATTAAGCCGAATGTGTTTTTTGAAATAGAAAAACATTTCCCCGATTTAGCTGGTCAGTTTTCTGAGCATAGGTGTAATTGTATGCTAGATTTAATTAAACAAAACTTAGAAAAAGGAAAAGCAGAAGGATTTTACCGTGAAGATTTAGAAGTACCATTTACAGCACAGGTAAGGCTTAACCAACTGGTTTCCGCTTTTGACGAAAAAGCTTATGAATCTGTAGAGTTTAACCTCCAGCATATTTTAGATAAGATTACCTCATTTTACCTAAATGCCATTTGCAATGATAAAGGCAAACAACTAATACCAACATACATTAAATAATAAATACAGCAATGAAATCAATAAAAATGATTCTGTTTCTTCTGATAGGAATATCAGCAACAGAAATCGCAAAAGCTCAAGAAGTAATTACTTTAAAAGATGCTTTAACTTATGCGATGAAAAATAATGAAACCGTACGCAAAGCTCGTTTAAACATGGAAGACGGGAAGTACCAAACCCAGGAAATTAGAGCCCAAGCTTTGCCGCAAATTAACGCTACTGGTTCTTTAACAGATAACTTAATTATACAAAAAAGTCCGTTACCTGGCGAAATTATTGGCAGACCAGGCGAAACTATTTTAGTAGCCTTCGGTCAAAAATGGAATTCCGCAATTCAGGTTCAAGCTAGTCAGGCAATTTTTAATCAGTCGATTTTTACAGGTTTAAAAGCTGCAAAAAGCGGAGAAGATTTTTACAGACTAAGTGCAGAGTTAAGTGAAGAAGATGTTTTGCAACAAGTTGCTACTGCTTATTACCAAGTTTTGGTAACCAGAGAGCAAATTTCTGTAATAGACTCTAACCTTAAATCTTTACAAACCACACAAAACATTATAGGTACACAATATGATAACGGTTTAGCTAAAAAAATTGATGTAGATAGGGTAAAGGTTAGTCTTACTAATACTAAAACCAAAAGGGTCGAACTTTTGAACGCAGTAACTCAACAAGAAAACATTTTGAAGTTTTACATGGGTATGCCTATTAGTAGTGATATTACCATCCCAAAAATAGAATTAACCAAAATTAGCAATGATGCAATTGCTGTTGAAGATAGCCTTAATACAGAGTTATTAACACAGTTTAAGGTGATTAACAAACAAAAAGAACTTTTGACTTTCCAAAAGAAAGCTAACCAAGCAGAGTATTTTCCGAAATTATCTTTCAATACAAATTACGCTTATACGGGCATTAGCCAAAGATTTGATTTGTATAAAAATAACAGCACTGCACAGTGGTTTGATGCTTCATCCATCGGTTTAACCTTAAACATTCCAATTTTTGATGGTTTTGGCAGAAGATCAAGAGTGAACCAAGCCGATGTAGCCATCAGAAAAATAAATGAAGACATTAGAAACGCAAAACAGTCTTTAAATTTAGCATACAGCAATGCTAAAATTCAAATTAAAAATAGTGTAAACACCATCTCTTCGCAAAAAGAAAACCAACGTTTAGCACAAGAAATTTACGTGAGTACAGAAAATAATTATAGAAACGGATTAGCCAGTTTAACTGATTTGTTGGATTCTGAGAACTCGCTTACTGAAGCTCAAAATAGCTACACACAAGCTTTATTAAACTACAAATTAGCAGAAATTCAACTTATAAAATCAAACGGAAACATCAAATCATTATTAAACTAAGATCATGAAAAAAATAATTATACCAATAGTTGTTGTAATTGCAGCAATTGCAGTTATTGGCTTTATACTCACCAATAACAAAAAGAAAAACCAAGAAAAAACAGCCTTTATTGCCGAAGGTGGTGGTGCAGTGGCGGTGCGTGTTGCTAACATTGAGAAAAAAACAGTTGAGCTAGATTTTAGCGTAAATGGAACTTTTATTCCTAAAAAAGAACTTAATTTCTTATCAGAAAATGCTGGTCGTGTAAAGGCTATTTATGTAGATGAAGGTTCTCGTGTTAGTAAAGGACAAGTTTTGGCTCGCATTGATGCTGAAATTATTAATACTGATAGAGAAACAGCGCAAGCAACTTACCAAAATGCATTAAGAGATCAAGAAAGATATCAAAGTTCTTTTACAACTGGAGGTGTAACGCAACAACAATTAGATCAGGCTAAATTGGCAACACAAAACGCTAAATTACGTTTACAGGCTTCAGAAAGAAGAGTGAGCGATGCAAATATCAAATCACCAATAAATGGTATTGTAAATAAAAGATATATTGAGGTTGGTGCTTTTGTAACTGCACAAGGCACTCAATTATTTGAAATTGTTGATGTTTCAAAATTGAAACTTAAGGTTAGTGTAAACGAATCGCAGGTTGCAAATCTTAAAGTTGGAGATAAAATAGACATCAAATCTTCTGTTTTCCCAAATGATAATTTTAAAGGAGCAGTAACTTTTATTGCAGCCAAAGCTGATGAAAGCTTAAGCTTTCCGGTAGAAATTGAAGTTGCAAATAACGCAAACAGCAGTTTAAAAGCTGGTATGTACGGTACTGCAATTTTTAATTTTCCAAAACAAGCACCAAGTATTTTAATACCTCGTACCTCTTTTGTGGGTAGCGTAAGTAGCAATCAGGTTTTTGTTTTAGATAAAGCAAACAATACATCTAAACTACGTGATGTAGTTAGCGGACGTATTTTAGGAGAAACTGTAGAGATTTTAGATGGTTTGAAGGAAGGTGAAAGCGTAATCATTAGCGGACAAATTAACCTTGCAGAAGGTACTCCAGTTAGTATTGTTAAGTAAGTATTAGTTTTAAAAACAAGAAAATGTTAATAACAGATATATCAATAAAAAGGCCTTCGCTGGTAATTGTGGTGTTTACCGCACTTACTTTATTGGGGCTATTAAGTTACTTTTCGTTGGGTTACGAGTTACTGCCAAAGTTCTCAAACAACGTAGTATCTATTTCTACCATTTACCCTGGTGCATCTCCAAATGAGGTAGAAAACACCGTCACTAAAAAAATTGAGGATGCGGTATCCTCTATGGAAAACATCAAAAAAGTTAATGCCGTATCTTACGAAAGTTTATCGGTTGTAACCATTACTTTAACAGATAAGGCTAGTATAGATTTTTCTTTAAATGATGCGCAACGTAAGGTAAACGCAATACTTGCAGAT
This sequence comes from Pedobacter alpinus, assembly GCF_042684645.1. Classification (NCBI taxonomy): domain Bacteria; kingdom Pseudomonadati; phylum Bacteroidota; class Sphingobacteriia; order Sphingobacteriales; family Sphingobacteriaceae; genus Pedobacter; species Pedobacter alpinus. The sequence goes on along the minus strand of NZ_JBHULV010000016.1, from coordinate 27,905 downwards.
TTACCTGATGATGTTAAACAACCATCTTTAAGTAAATTTTCTTTAGATGATTTGCCGGTAATTACCATGTCTGCATCTGCAAATATGGACGATATTACTTTTTACGATTTAATAGATAAACGTATTGCTCCGGTAATTTCTCAAGTAGCAGGTATTGCACAAGTAAATTTAATTGGTGGTTCTGAGCGTGAGATACAAGTTGCGCTTAACGCTGATAAATTACAAGGTTATAATCTTTCTGTTCCGGAGGTTCAGCAAATGATTTTGAGTTCTAATTTAGATTTCCCTACAGGAAGTGTTAAAACCCAAAGTTCTGATGTATTAATTCGTTTATCTGGTAAATACCAAAATTTAGATGAGTTGCGTAATTTGGTGCTTACTAATCCAAAATCGGGTTCACAAGTTCGCTTAGGCGATGTTGCGGATGTGCAAGATTCGCAAAAAGAGACAGAGAAATTAGCTCGTATAGATAGAAAAGGAGCAATTGCAATCCAAATTATTAAGCAAAGTGATGCCAATGCGGTTGAAGTGAGTGAAGGTGTACATGCAACTATTGAAAAATTAAGAGAAGAATATAAAAACGATAAATTAGATATTAAAATTGTAAACGACAGTTCTATTTTCACCTTAGAGTCTGCGGATGCGGTTGTACACGATTTATTTCTTGCAGTTATTTTGGTGGCGTTTGTAATGCTATTTTTCTTGCACAGTTTCCGTAATGCGTTAATTGTAATGGTATCTATACCTGCATCATTAATTGCAACTTTTATTGGTATTAGTTTATTAGGTTACACTTTAAACTTAATGTCTTTATTAGGATTATCACTTGTTGTAGGTATTTTGGTTGATGATGCCATTGTGGTTTTAGAGAACATTCAACGCCACATGGAGATGGGTAAAAACAAAGTAAGAGCAGCCTCTGATGCAACAAGAGAAATTGGTTTTACGGTTGTTTCTATCACTTTGGTTATTGTGGTTGTATTTTTCCCGATTGCCATAAGTTCAGGTTTGGTATCTAATATTTTACGTCAGTTTTGTGTGGTTGTAATTATTGCCACTTTGCTATCATTGTTAACTTCTTTCACTATTGTGCCGTTGTTGTTTTCACGTTATGGTAAGTTAGAGCATATTGAAGGTAAAAATGCTTTTGGGCGATTTATATTATGGTTTGAGAAGCAATTAAAGAAATTTACGATATGGATTACAGCAATTTTAACTTGGTGTTTAGGACATAAAAGACGTACCATATTTGCTGTTGTAGTACTATTTGTTGCCGCCATGTGGTTAGCAACAGCTGGTTTTATTGGGTCAGAGTTTTTTCCTAAATCTGATAAAGGAGAATTTTTAATTCAAATTGAGTTACCTAAAGATGCTTCGCTAGAAAAAACAAACTCATACACACAAAGAGCAGAAGCTTTCTTAAGTGGTCAAAAAGAAATTACACAGTTAATTACTACTGTTGGCCAAGCCAGTGGAGACTTTGGAGGAACACAGGCAACTGCTTATAAATCAGAAATTAACGTAAAATTAGTTAGTCCAGATGAACGTGATGGCATAACATCAGATATTTATGCAACAAAAATCAGTCGTGAATTATCTAAACAACTAGTAGGTGCAAAAGTTAAAACAGTGCCAATAAGTATTTTGGGTACAGCAGAAAACGCACCTATACAGTTAATTGTTATGGGGTCTGATTTGGATAGTGCTTTAAAATATGCCGAAGGTGCGCAAAAAGTATTAGCAACAGTTCCTGGAGCCACAGAAATTAAATTATCGGTAGAAAAAGGTACGCCAGAAATAAACGTTCAGGTAGATCGCGATAAAATGGCGGCTTTAGGTTTAAACTTACAAACCGTTGGCATTACCATGCAAACTGCATTTAGCGGTAATACAGATGGTAAATATAGAAAAGGAGAATACGAATACGATATCAATATCCAATACCAAGATTTTAATAGAAAAGACATTGATGATGTACGAAATTTGATTTTTGTAAACCCAATGGGCGAGCAAATAAAGCTTTCTCAGTTTGCAAGTATTCAAGAAGGTTCTGGTCCGAGCCAGTTAGAACGTTTAAATAAATCTACTTCAGTATCTGTTAAAGCGCAATCTATTGGTAGGCCAACCGGAACAATTGTTACCGAGTTTCAGGCAAAATTAGAAGAACTGCAAAAAGACGGTAAACTTAAAGCACCAATTGGCGTAAGCTATACTTGGGGTGGCGATCAGGAAAACCAAAGTGAAGGTTTTGGTACTTTAGGTGTCGCTTTACTAGCCTCAATAGTTTTAGTTTACTTAATTATGGTTACCCTTTACGATAGTTTTGTTTATCCATTTGTGGTGATGTTCTCTTTACCGTTGGCATTAATTGGAGCATTTTTAGCTTTAGCATTAACAAACAATTCAATAGGAATTTTTACAATTTTAGGTTTCATTATGTTGATGGGCTTGGTTGCAAAAAATGCAATTATTTTGGTCGATTTTACAAACCAGATGAGAGCTGAAGGAAAATCTACAATAGACGCTTTGATTTTAGCAAATCATGCTCGTTTACGTCCAATTTTAATGACTACCATTGCCATGATTTTTGGTATGCTACCAATTGCATTAGCAAGTGGTGCGGGTGCCGAGTGGAAAAACGGTTTAGCTTGGGTTATTGTTGGTGGTTTAACAAGTTCGTTGTTTTTAACGTTAATTGTTGTACCAGTTGTTTATTTAGTTTTTGATATCATATTAGATAAATTGGGTATGAACAAAAAAGGCAGAACAATTGATGAGTTAATTGCAGAACCTTATGAACATGTGGACGTATTGGAATATGATGAGTCTTTAGATAAAGTTTAATAATTTTTTTTTGATGATTTGAAGAGACCTCGATTGAAAAATTGGGGTTTCTTCTTTTTTACTGAACACAAAATCCCTTTAATTGAAAAATTAAAGGGATTTTGTGTTTATGATTTAAATTATTAAACCGAATAAGTAGTAGAAGAAGTATCACCACCTCTACCTGTCCAATTGGTATGGAAAAATTCTCCTCTTGGTTTGTCTATTCTTTCGTAAGTATGAGCTCCAAAATAATCACGTTGTGCTTGTAATAAATTTGCAGGTAAACGCTCTGTTCTGTAGCCATCATAATAATTTAAGCCAGCACTTAAACAAGGAACCGGGATTCCGTTTATTACTGCGTTTGCAACTGCTTGTCTCAAACCATTTTGGCAAGTCTGAATTTTTTCCGCAAAATAAGAATCTAGTAATAAGTTTGTTAAATCGGCATCTTTATCAAAAGCTTCTTTAATATTACCTAAAAATTTAGAACGGATAATACATCCACCTCTCCACATTAAAGCAATGCCGCCGTAATTTAGTTTCCAGCCATATTCTGCTGCAGCAGACTTCATCATTTGGTAACCTTGCGCATAAGAAATAACTTTTGCAGCATATAAAGCATCTCTTAAATGATTGATAAACTCTTTTTTATCACCATTAAAAGATGGGGTAGGGCCGGCAGTTAAAATTTTAGAAGCAAGAACTCTTTCGTCTTTTAATGCAGATAAACATCTTGCAAAAACAGATTCGGTAATTAACGTTAACGGAATACCTAATTCTAAAGCCACTGTACCAGTCCATTTACCAGTACCTTTTTGCATAGCAGTATCTAAAATTTTATCAACTAAAGGTTGTCCGTCGGTATCTTTAAAAGCTAAAATATCTGTAGTTATTTCCACTAAATAACTGTCTAATTCGCCAGTATTCCATTCTTTAAAAACTTCATGCATTTCATCAGCACTCATTCCTAAAACGTCTTTCATTATCTGATAAACTTCGTTTATCAATTGCATATCGCCGTATTCGATACCGTTATGCACCATTTTAACAAAATGACCTGCACCGCCATCGCCAACCCAATCACAGCAAGGCGAACCATCATCAACTTTAGCAGCAATACCTTGAAAAATTGGTTTTACGGCAGGCCAAGCATCTTTAGAACCTCCAGGCATAATTGATGGACCTAATAAAGCTCCTTCTTCGCCGCCAGAAACTCCAGTACCTATAAACAATAAACCCTTACTTTCAACATATTTAACTCTTCGTTCTGTATCGGGGAAATGCGAATTTCCACCATCAATAATAATATCTCCTTTATCTAAAAGTGGAATTAATAAATCTATAAAACTATCAATTGGCTTACCCGCTTTAACCATTAACATTACTTTACGAGGGCTTTTTAAAGAAGACACAAAATCTTCAATGGTAAGTGCGCCATAAATATTTTTGCCTTTGGCTCTTCCTGCCACAAAGTTTTCAACTTTATCTACTGTACGGTTAAAAGCACTTACATGGAAACCTTTGCTTTCCATATTAAGAATTAAGTTTTCGCCCATTACAGCTATGCCTATTACGCCAATATCAGATACTTCTTTCATTATTAATTATTTATTAGATTGATTTAGATTTTTAAACTTCAAACTTTTGTCCTCTGAGAACTAAAATACATAGCCTCATTGATTTTTTTGCCACCTAATAGCAATTGCATTTAGTGAACCAAAGCTAATGATACATTTTTAAAAGACATTAAAATGTGACAATTATTTATGTGTTTAAAGAAAATAACACAAAATAAATTAGAAAGATAATTTTAGATTTTTTACGATAGCGAAGATGTAAAAAGTTTGAACTTAAAAATGGTTCAAGTTCAAACTTTTATAGAGGATGAAATTAAACAGCTTTCACCAAAACATCAATATTTCCTCTTGTTGCTTTAGAGTATGGGCAACCTTTATGGGCGGCATCTGCCATTTTTTGAGCTTTTTCAATTACAACACCTGGAATGTGAACATGAATTTCTGCCGAAAGTTGGTATGAAGTTTCACTTTCTTGGTTAAAACTTACATGTACTTCTGCTGTTGCTTCACTCACATCAACGCCATCTCTTTTTCCGATAGAACCTAATGCGCCTAAATAGCAAATTCCCCAAGCGCCAGCAAATAGTATTTCTGGGTTGGTAAATCCATCCTCGCCACCCATAGCTTTTGGGGCTTTTAAATCTAAATCTAAAACTCCGTCAGATGATTTTATATGACCATCTCTTCCTCCTTTAGCAGTTACAACTGCCGTGTATAACTTTTTCATTTTCAATAATTTTAAATGTAAAAAATCGGGCTATACTCTATAACCCGATTTGTTTTTCATAGAAAGGTAATTCTAATTATTCGTTTACAGCTTCCTCATTTACAAAAGATTCTGCAATTTTAGTTAGTGCAACATCGGTTTCTTTTTCGTTATCTAATGTTTGACTAAGTAATTTCTCAATTTCTGTATGTCCCATGTTCTTTGCGAATACACGTAAAGTACCGTAAGTTGCAATTTCGTAATGTTCTACTTTTTGTGCTGCCAAAATTAAGCCTGCATCTCTAATCATAGTGTCTTTATCAGTATCTTCTATGATAGATTTGCCTTCTTCTAACAAACCTTCCATGGCATCACATTTTTTACCAACTGCTTTCTCTTCTAACAATTCAAAAACTTTTTCTAAAGTTTCAATATGTTGAGCGGTATCTTCAATATGTTTTTCAAATGCTTTAGCTAACTCTTTACTTGTAGCTGCTTTTTGCATTTTTGGTAAAGCTTTGTGTAAATGTTTCTCTGCCCAATAAATGTCTTTAATTTCGTCAACAAAAAATTTGTGAAATTCTGAGTTTTTCATTTCTTCTGTTAATCCTGATGTTTTCTTTTGCGTTGTCATAATGTAAATTTTAAATGGTTAATAATTGTTGTAGTAAAGACAACTAAAATGCCAATTGTGAAATAGAGGCCTAATTAATAGCTTTTTAAGCTAAGTGAAAAATTGTTATCCGTTATTTGTGTAACAATGTTTAATGCCAACATTTTTTTAACCGGTGGTAATTTTTGATATTGAAAAAGTGTGTTAGAAAATAGGCAGTTGTTGTGATAAGTAAAATTTAGAAAGTGAAAGTTTGTTAAAATTTTTCAGTTTAAGCACATTGATGCCTATATTAAAATAAGGTTTGTTATTTTCGCAAAATAAATATCTCATTTATGGAAGAATTTGAAGACAGCAGAGCATCCAAGAAAACAAAAACAATTTATGTTTCTACAGTAATTAGTATTTCTTTAGTACTACTAATGGTAGGTTTATTGGGGCTAATAATTGTACATGGGCGTAAACTTTCTAATTACGTTAAAGAAAACATAGTGCTTAACGTAATTATTAACGAGGGTACAAAAGAAGTTGATATTTTAGCTTTGCAAAAACAAATTGAAGGTAATAACTACGTAAAATCTACCCAATATATAAGTAAAGAAATAGCTGCCCGCAATTTAACAAAAGATTTGGGTGAAGATTTTATCAAATTTTTAGGCTATAATCCGCTACTTTCTTCGATAGATGTTTACATGAAGGCGGATTATGCTAACAATGAAAGCATTGAGGTGTTAAGTAAAGCTTTTCAGAAAAATGAAATGGTTAATGAAGTGCGCTACCAAAAATCTCTGGTAGATATGATTAATCAAAACATACGCACCATTTCTATTGTAATTTTAGGCTTTGGTTTAGTGCTGTTAATTATTGCAGTTGGCTTAATCAACAACACCATACGCTTAGCCATTTATTCGCAACGTTTTTTAATAAAAAGTATGCAATTGGTTGGTGCAACCCGTGGTTTTATACGTAAACCATTTATTAATTATGGCATTTTACATGGCTTTATTGCTGGTTTAATAGCTGTAATTTTATTGGTACTTACCCTTTATTTTGCACAACAACAAATACCAGAGCTGGTTATTTTAACCAACTACTACGAGTTTGGTTTAGTGTTTATAGGCGTTATTGGAGTTGGGATTTTAATCTCGAGTTTGAGCACTTATTTTGCCGTTACCAAATATTTAAAGCTTAAAGTTTACGATTTATACAGATAAAATTATGGCTCAAAACCCAATCAAATCAGATAACACTTCAGTTCATTTTGTTTTTGAAAAACAGAATTACCAATTGATGATTGCAAGTATTGTAATTGTTATTATTGGTTTTATTTTAATGAGTGGCGATACTGATATTTATAGTTTTACAAAAATTGTATTAGCTCCAATTGTAGTACTTGGCGGCTTTGCACTTGGCTTTTACGCTATTCTAAAAAAGAGAGCTAAAAAATAAATGAATGTTTTTGAAGTAATTGTACTGGCCATCATTGAGGGTCTTACAGAATTTTTACCAGTTTCCTCTACTGGCCACATGATTATTGCCTCGTCTTTAATGGGCATACAATCAGATAACTTTGTGAAACTATTTACTGTAGCTATACAATTGGGTACCATACTTTCTGTAGTTGTTTTGTACTTTAAAAGGTTTTTTAGAAGTTTCGATTTTTACTTTAAGCTTTTTGTTGCCTTTATTCCGGCCGTTATTTTTGGATTGCTTTTTAGCGATATGATTGACGAATTAATGGAGAGCCCTTTAACAGTTGGCGTTACTTTATTAGTAGGAGGTGTTATTTTACTGTTTGTAGATAAATGGTTTAAAAATGCTGATATAGATGATGCAGATGAAATATCTTATCCCACGGCATTAAAAATTGGTATTTTCCAATGTTTAGCTATGATTCCAGGGATGTCTCGCTCTGGTGCCAGTATTGTTGGTGGTATGTCGCAAAAATTAACCCGTAAAGCAGCTGCAGAATTTTCTTTCTTTTTAGCTGTACCAACCATGTTTGCTGCAACAGCAAAAAAACTTTACGATTTTTATAAAGATGGACACACCATCAGTTCTGATGAAATTAATTTGTTGTTATTAGGCAATGTAATTGGCTTTGTAGTAGCATTAATTGCAATTAAAAGCTTCATCGGGTTTTTAAGTAAAAACGGTTTTAGAGTTTTCGGAATTTACAGAATTATTGTAGGTGCTATTATTATCGTTTTGATTTTAAGCGGACATAGCTTACAAATTATTTAAGCATGAGCGAAGAAAATAGCGCAAAACAATTTCCAAAATTTAATTTTACAGATGGCGAAGTTTTATTAATAAATAAACCATACAGCTGGACATCTTTTGACGTTGTAGGTAAGTTAAGGAACTCGTTTAAACCGTTAAAGTTAAAAGTTGGTCATGCTGGTACTTTAGACCCATTAGCAACTGGTTTATTAATTCTTTGCACCGGCAAACTTACCAAACAAATAGACACTTTCCAGGCAGAAGAAAAAGAATATACTGGTACTTTTACTTTAGGTGCAACTACTCCATCTTATGATTTAGAAACAGAAGTTGATCAAACCTTTGATACCGCTAATCTTACAGAAGTGGCTATTTTAGCAAATTGCCAACATTTTATTGGCGATTTAGATCAATATCCACCTGCTCACTCTGCAATTAAAGTTGGTGGAGAAAGATTGTATTTAAAAGCGAGAAGAGGCGAAGAAGTAGAACTGAAAACCAGAAGGGTTAGTATCACAGAATTTGAAATAACCAGAATTGAATTACCCGAAGTTGATTTTAGAGTAGTTTGCTCAAAGGGAACATACATCCGTTCTTTAGCTAAAGATTTTGGTGAAAAATTGGGTAACGGGGCTTACTTATCAAAACTAAGAAGAACCAGAAGCGGTAATTTTAGAGTAGAAGATGCTTATGAAGTTATGGAATTGGTGAATCATGTAAGAGAGATTAAGATTGAAGAAGATTTTAGATAATGAGTTAAGATTTTTCGATTTAAATTAGGATTAATTTATGCCGTATTAGTTAAAGTAGAAACAGTAATTACCGTTTAATTCGCCCTTGTCTGGTGCGGAAAAGATGAAGAAGTCAAAGCACTTCCATAAATAGCATCAGGCGCAGGCGAGAGTTTTTTGGTTACTTTTTTGCGGAAAAAAAGTAAATGCCATTGCCCGGCATGAGGGCAGGAAAGCCTGTGCGGTTTTGGGTTTATATCTATGAGTAAAAGATGAATAATCTTCAATTCGCAATTCAATAAATAATATTAATGAAAATCTACCATCATATTAAAGATTTCGAACGTTTAAACCATGCAGTTGTAACCATTGGGACTTTTGACGGTGTGCATTTAGGTCATCAAAAAATTATTAATAAACTGGTAGAAAAGGCCAAAAAAAGTAATGGCGAAAGCGTAATTCTTACTTTTTTCCCTCACCCAAGGATGATTTTAAATCCGGGAAACCAAGAGCTGAAAATGATTAATACCATGGCAGAAAAGGCTCAGTTCTTAGAAGAACTAGGTATAGATCATTTAATTATTACCCCTTTTACTCGAGATTTTTCTAACCAAAGTCCCGAACAATATATTAAAGATGTTTTAATAAATCAGATTGGGATGAAAGAAATAGTGATAGGTTACGATCATCGTTTTGGTAAGGATAGGAGTGGAGGCTTAGCTGAATTGCAACAATACGGTTCTGTTTACGATTACCAAATTGAAGAAATACCAGAACAAGATGTTCGAGATTTTGCTGTTTCATCCACCCGAATAAGAAAAGCTTTAGCACAAGGCGATGTAAGTACAGCTAACGAATTATTAGGAAATCCTTTTGGTTTGTATGGCAAAGTAATTAAAGGCGACCAAATAGGCCGAACTTTAGGTTACCCAACAGCTAACTTATTTATAGAAGAAAGTTATAAATTGATTCCATCTGATGGGATTTATGCCGTTACGGTAGAAATTCAAGAATCAAAAAACAAAAATCAGGAACTACATAATCCTTTTTTGCCTTTTAGGAGTAATAAAAAAGCTGATGTTAAAATCTACAAAGGCATGGCTTACATTGGGCATAGGCCTACCATTAACGGAATGAGCCAGAATATAGAAATCAATATTTTTGATTTTGCAGAGGATATTTATCATCAAAATATAAAAATGAATTTCTTAAAATTTATTCGTCATGATGTTAAGTTTGAAGGTTTGGAGAAATTGACTGAACAGTTGGGGAAGGATAAAGAGAGTACAATCGCTTTTTTTAAAGACAAAAATTAATTTGATCCTTCTGCTGTTATTTCTAAGTTGATGATTGAACGTCTCATTTTATGCCATTCAAATCCATTTATTGATTTATATCTAATAAGTGTGTAAGAGGTTTCATTCTTTTTATATGCTCTTAAGGCAAAGCAGGGTAATTGTTTGAAACTCATTCTATGCCAGTAAACTCTTCCCTTTTCGTAATAATTTTCATTAAGTATACTTACGATCACAAAAAAACCTTGTTTAGGTATTGTAATATTATAGGACGATAAATCAATATAAAACCAAGATTTCTTTTTAGAATTATTCAAGATTAAGCTTTCATTTATTAAGCTTTTTCCAGGAATTCCATTTTTTGTAATCTCACAAATTTCTAGTTTAAAAGGGGATGTTATTCCATTTAATGCATCACTTAGGTTAAGGTTTATTCCATTAACAAATCCTTCTCTATCTCCAGGAATATATGTTGCAAAAGCATCTTCAGTTCGAGGTAAAAATTTGTTTACAGTAAAGGTAACAGGGTTTCCTAATTTAAATCTCTTGACTTTTTTTTCTTTAAATGTGACTTCATTTAATGCGATATGTTTGGGCTGTAGTGTGAAACTAGGAGGGAAAGATTTTTTAAAATCAAAAATAAATAGAGTTGAAGTGTAACCAAGTTTTGAAATTACAATTGAATCTCCTTTTTGAAATTCAAGTATATTTAACGTTATTTCTCCTGTTTTACTGGAAGAGCAACAAACATTTCCATTCACAATTAAAGAAGCAAAGTCAATTGGGTCACCTGAATTTTTATCGATTATTAATATTTTACTAATTTCTTGACCTTTTATTTCATAAGAAGTCAAGAATGTAAAAAGCAAAAATAGTATTCGTAAAACAATGTTTTTCTTCATAGAAATTATTTCCTTTGTTACCTTCCACCTTTTACAATTACTTAAACAAAATCAACCTCACCGTTTGAAAAATTGCCAAACAAAAGAACATAATAGCAATACTTCTATTAATTACTTTATTGCTAAAAGAAAATTTATTTTGAATGTACATGGCAAAACGCCCGAATAGGTAAAGGCAAGCAAAAGAGCCAATAGAAGCACCAATTGCAAAAACTATCAATCCAAATCCTGCTGTTGTAATCCAATTATTAGCAATAAGGTAAGTACCGCCAATGGTCCAAAAAGGGATAATCATGGGGTTAAAAACACCTAAAATAATTCCTGTTCTAATGCTGTCTTTCTTTTTTACATCTTCCATAGGCTTCGCTTCTTTTTTTGATTGGAAGTAGGCTATGGTTCCCATTAAAAGAAAAATGCCAACCATAATCCACTCTAACCAACTTAAAAAGTCTTTTTCGCTAACAAACCACTCTGCAAAGCGCATTAAAATATAAGTAAACAAACCTTCAACCAAAGCAAAAGAAGTTGCGAAAATGGTTGCCTGCTTAATTCCTTTATTAATAGAAATTTGCATAGCTGTTAAGTTGATATTTCCGATAGGAATATAGCCAACAAAATTAACCACAATGGCTACAAAAAAAGTAAGCAAAAGCATGGGTGCAAATATAAATAAATTGAGAAATTTAGGTTATGGAATTAGGCTGAAGAAATTGAGATTGCATGCAATATTATTGGCCTAGTGTTTATCTTATTCATTCAATAAAAATTCTTCAAAATTATCGCTATTTATTACGCTCATATTTTTAGGATGATAACTTTCTATAAATGATTTTGAAAACTTTACTTTGGCTTTTGCATTCCATTTAAACTCGTAAGCATTCATTTCTCCGTTACTTTCTTCCAAATAATCAATTTCTTGTTGTGTATGTGTACGCCAAAAATATTTAAGACAGTATATTTCTTTATAAGCTAAAAGTTTTTGTCTTTCGCTCATTAAAAAGTTTTCCCAAAGCGCACCAATATCATCTCTTAAAGTAACTGCATTAAAATTGTTGATAATAGCATTGCGTAATCCATTATCGTAAAAATAAATCTTCCTGCTTTTCTTTAGTTCGTTTCTTAAATTCCTACTTAAAGCACTTAACCTGAAAATAATAAAAGCTTTCTCTAATAATTGAATATATTTTTCGACTGTTTGGTTATCTAAACCGGCCAGTTGTCCCAACTCGTTATAAGAAACCTCACTACCTACTTGAAATGCTAATGCTTGCAACAGTTTTTCTAACTTTTCTGGCTTAAGTATGCGCTCCCAAATTAGTATATCCTTAAAAAGGTAACTATCTACCAATTGCTTTAATCTTGGAATTTCTTCTCCAGGGTGGTTTATAATTTCTGGGTAATAACCAAAAACCATCCTTTGATGTAGTAATCGCTTTTCATTCAATAATCCGTGGTGATTAACCATTTCCTCAAAAGAAATAGGATACAATTTATACTCCCATTTTCTACCTGTTAAAGGCTCGTTAGTTTTATTTGATAGCTCAAAAGCCGATGAACCAGTAGCAATTACTTTTACATCTTTAATTTGATCAACAATTAATTTTAAGGTTAAGCCAATATCTTCGATTCTTTGAGCTTCATCAATAATTAATGTTTTAGCATTCCCAATTAAAGATTTTAATTTTGTAGATGATGGATTTTTGAGCAGATCTCTAATATCAGACTCATCCCCATTCCACACCATTACAGGCTGTGCAAATGAACTTTCAAGCTGTTCTATTAAAGTGCTTTTTCCCACTTGTCTTGGACCTAAAAGAATAATAGCTTTTCTATCAGATAATCTGTTTATAATTTTAGAATTGATAATACGATTAATCATGTATGAAAGATTTATTTTTCAAATATAAGAAATTTGCGAATGTAATCGTAAAATTAAGCTTAAATTTGCGAATGGAATCGCAAATTTATAAAAAAGGTTTTGGTTTAGCTTTATTAATTCTAAAAACAAACTCATCAAAACAACAAAAGCCCATGATGTTAATCATGGGCTTTTGCTTAAAATGTTAAAATACTTATAAAGCTGCTCTTAGCATTAAAGCACCAACAGTAACATTGGTACGGCTATCAATAATAATTGCACCACCGTTTCTTTTGTTGGTTTCGTAAGGGTCAAAAGCTAGTTCGTCGGCAGTTTTAATTTCTACACGGCCAATATCATTTAATCCAAAGCTATCTGCGTTTACTTTTTCTAAAGTATTGATGTTTACTTTATACAATACTTCTTTTATTTTACAACGAGTTACTTTGCTTTGGTGTTGTATAAAATAAGTAGCGGAAGTATCTAACTCTCGAGTATCCATCCAACAAATATCCGCTTCAATTTCATTTGATACAATTGGAGGGCGTTCAATTTCGCCAACCATATCGCCACGGCTAATGTCAATTTCATCAGCTAAATGTAAAGTGATAGATTTTCCTTCTTCGGCAATGGCATGGTCGCCTTCATAAGTTTCTATTTTAGAAATGGTAGATTTTGTACCTGAAGGATAAACTTTAATGGTTTCGCCAACTTTTAAAGCACCGCTTAAAATTCTGCCTGCATAACCTCTATAATCATGTAATGCATCAGTTTGAGGCCTAACCACCCACTGTACTGCCATACGGGCTGGTAATAAAGTGTCCATTTCACGTACTGGTACAGTTTCTAAATGTTCTAGTAAGTTTTTGCCTTTATACCAATGCATTGCTTCAGAACCATTTACAATATTATCACCACGTAATGCACTTACCGGAATAAAAGTAACTTCTTTCATATTTAGCTTTACGGCTAAATTATGATAATCTGCATGTATTTTATCAAAAACTTCTTCGCTATAATCAACCATGTCCATTTTGTTTACACAAACTACCACATGCTCTAAAGCTAAAAGTGATACTAAGTAAGAATGGCGAATGGTTTGCTCAATAACACCTTTACGGGCATCAATTAAAATAATGGCTAAATCTGCATTTGATGCACCTGTAACCATGTTACGTGTGTACTGAATATGACCTGGAGTATCAGCTATGATGAACTTTCTTTTTTCTGTTTGAAAATATTTATAGGCTACATCAATGGTAATTCCTTGCTCACGTTCTGCTTTTAAACCATCTGTTAAAATGGCTAAATCAACAGTTCCGTCGTCGTTTTTACGGTTACTTTTTTGGATAGCCTCTAACTGATCTGCCAATACAGAACCTGTATCGTACAATAAACGTCCAATTAAAGTGCTTTTTCCATCATCAACACTACCTGCTGTTAAAAATTTTAATATATCCATTAAAAATATCCTCCTTTTTTACGGTCTTCCATGGCTGCTTCAGAAACTTTATCATCCATACGGGCACCTCTTTCACTAATTTTTGACTGACTGATTTCTAAAATAATATCGTCAATCTCTGTTTTTACTGATTCTACAGCTGCGGTACAAGTCATATCGCCAACGGTTCTAAAACGTACGCTTTTAGTATAAACTTTATCGTCAGCATCCATATTTAGAAACTCATGAGCCGCCATCCAAACTCCGTTACGCTCAATTACTTCTCTATCGTGAGAATAATAAATAGAAGGGATTTCAATGTTTTCTCTTTTGATATAGTTCCAAACATCTAACTCTGTCCAGTTACTGATAGGGAAAACCCTTACATTTTCGCCTTTGTTAATTTTACCATTAAAAGTATTCCATAACTCGGGGCGTTGGCGTTTTGGATCCCATTGTCCAAACTCATCCCTCACAGAAAAAATACGTTCTTTAGCTCTTGCTTTTTCCTCGTCTCTTCTAGCACCACCAATACAAGCATCAAATTTATTTTTTTCGATAACTTCTAAAAGAGAAACTGTTTGCAAAGCATTTCTGCTAGCATCTTTACCTTTTTGTTCAATTACTTTTCCGCTATCAATTGCATCTTGTACATGCCCAACAATTAATTTTTCGCCAATCTTTTCTACCAAACGGTCTCTAAATTCAATCACTTCAGGAAAGTTGTGGCCAGTATCTACGTGTACCAAAGGAAAAGGAAATTTACCCGGACGAAAAGCTTTTTCTGCTAAACGTACCAAAGTGATAGAATCTTTACCTCCAGAAAATAATAAAGCAGGTTTTTCAAACTGCCCTGCAACTTCTCTTAAAATTGCGATGGCTTCTGCCTCTAGTTGATCTAAATAATCCATTCTTTTTTTAGTATTGAGTATTGAGATATGAGATATGAGACTTTTTATTGTCGCTAATCTCGTCTCAAAACTTTTTTAATTATTCATTTTATTATTTTAGATATGCGTATTAAGATGTGAGATATGAGACTTTGCAAATCAATATACCAATACCTTAATATTTAATTTTTAAGTTACCAACCAAACTTCGGTCTGCGGACTTAAGAACTTCTGACTTTTTATGGTTTGAAAACCTCTTCATGGCTACCGGTTTCATGTAAGCCACATTCTTTTTTACTGGCCTCTTCCCACCACCAACGGCCGGCTCTAAAATCTTCGCCGGCTTGTACCGCTCTGGTGCATGGTTGGCACCCAATACTTGGGAAACCTTTATCATGTAATGGGTTGTACGGTACATTTTTTTCTTTAACAAAAGCTTTAACATCATCTAAAGAAAAATTGAATATAGGATGCACTTTTACCAGTTGGTGCGCTTCATCCCACTCAACCCAATCCATATCTTCACGGTTTGCAGATTGATCTGCTCTTATGCCGGTAATCCATATTTTATTGCCTAATAAAGCTCTGTTTAAAGGTTCAACTTTACGTATTCCGCAACATTCTTTTCTGTTTTCAACAGATTCATAGAAACTACTTGGACCTTTTTTGGTTACCATAGCTTCTAATTTTTCTTTATCAGGATAAAAAGCATGAATCTCTTTTCCGTACTTTTCTAAAGTGCGGTTCCAAGTATAATATGTTTCTGTAAATAACCTACCTGTTTCTAAAGTAAATACTTTTATAGGTAAGTTTTGAGAAAAAATCATATCAGAGATTACTTGATCTTCCCAACCAAAACTGGTTGAAAAAATAATTTCTCCTTCAAATTTATGAGCCAAATAAGCTAAAACCTCTTGTGGACTTAGTGATTTAATGGCTTGTTTAATTTCTTCTATATTCATTATTTAAGCTAAATCATAGTATTTTATTTTTGGCGGATTTTTCAAAAAGCTTTTTTTTGCAATAAACAAATCAAAAGTTGATTGTAATCTAAGCCAAAACCTTGCAGAACCACCAAATACTGTTTCAATTCTGATAGCAATATTTGGAGTTATGGCTGCCTTTCCATTTAATATATTTGATAGCGTTGGTCTGGTTACAGCAAGTAGCTCTGAAGCTTTACTAATTGTTAAACTTCTACCATCAATAATTTCAAGTTTCAAAATCTCACCTGGATGAGTCAGTTCCATCATTCTATCCATTTTCTTAATTTTAATGAGTATCTAAATAATCTAAATCGTAAGCGTTTTTACTTTCAAATCTAAATATAATGCGATAATTTGCTGTTACATCTAAACTCCAGTATCCTTGTAAATTTCCCTTTAGCGGATGTGGTCTAAAAGAAACTAAGTGTAAAAGATCTTCTGGCACTTCTTCCAAATCATCTAAAATTTGAAGAATGATTTTAATTTTCTTCAATTGAAGTGCGGGCAATTTACTTGGATTATTCTTTTCCCAAAGTAATTTTAACGACTTACTTTTAAACGATTTAATCATTGTATTTGTAAAGTGTAAATATACGCTTTACGAAAATATATTTTAAAATTTAAACTCATTTAATTTAAAACTTTCATTTTTATTAGAAAGCCATCAAAAATTTAATAATAGACCTTATACTTACAGCAATTACAATAATTCCAACAGATACCATAATTGTTTTTGCAGATATCCGATTAGAAACTTTTGCTGCAATTGGAGATGCAATTGCGCTCCCTATTACTAAGCCCGCAACAGCGTACCATTGTAATCCGTTTAACATGGTTACAAAAGTTAAAGAACTCATTAAGGCAATAAAAAACCTGCTTAATTTTACTGTGCCTAAAGAATAACGAGCATTTCTGCCGCCAGCAATTAAAGATGATAATACGATTGAACCCCAACCACCACCACCAACAGCATCAATAAAGCCACCAAAAAAACCTAATGGTTTTATGTTGGTTATTTTTTTAGTTGCTTTTACTTTTTTCTTATTTATAATGATTGCTTTTCTAAGAATAACGATTCCTAATATTAAGGTATAAAGAGAAATAAGCGGTTTTGTGTAATGACTGTAGTGTTCTAAAGATGAAAGAATATAAGCACCTGTTACTGCACCAATAATACCAGGAATTACCAAAAGTTTAAATAACTTTTTATTTACATTTCCCATTTTAAAGTGCATCCAACCGGCAATACCATTACTCAAAATTTCCGAAATATGAACAGCCATACTTGCGGATGCTGGCGGTATGCCCATGGATAGAGAAAAAGTAGTAGAAGTTACGCCATAACTCATTCCAATTGCACCATCAATCATTGCAAAAATAAATCCGGCAGCTAAAAACCAATAAAACGTTGGATTTATAGTTTCTACATATTCTCTAAAAGCTGGTTCTTGCTGCCAAATAACATAAAAAATTACTGCAGTAAAAACTAAAACAGTACTCCAAATAAGCCAACTTAAAGCTTTTGCTGATATTGCAGGTTCTTTTTGTTTTTCGTTTACCAAACTTGCTGTAGCCTGATTGAGCACTTTTATTTTGTTAGCAAAATCGCCGGTAAGGGTTTCTCTAAGTTTGTTAATTTGATCTAAAGTATCGTTGATTTCTTCTGGGATACCTTCGTTTAAAACTTCTTTAATTCTTTTTGCTACCGTTGGCGATTTTCCATTAGTAGAAATAGCAATTTTTAGATTTCCTTTTTTTACAATAGAACCTAAATAGAAATCACATAAATCTGGAGTATCTGCAACGTTTACTAAAATGCCTTTTGCTTTTGCTAATGTTCTAATGTAATGGTGCAGTTCTTTATTGTCAGTAGCTAAAATTACCAATTCGGCTCCATCTAAATCTTTGTCTTCAAACCTACGTTCGATGATGTTAACTGCTGGATATTGATTAACTAAGGTTTTAACTTCATCTAAAAAACGATCGGCAACGATGGTTATTTTTGCTTGCGGACTATTAACTAACATGGCACTCAGTTTTTCTAAACCTACGTTGCCACCTCCAACCAGAAGGGTTTGAAAGTTTTGAAGTTTTAAGAAAATGGGAAACAATTCGTTCCCATTATCAACTTCTTTGTTAAGTAAATCTGTTTTATCTTTAAACAAGTCCATTCTTAAGCTTGGTGCTAAATAATATGATGAAAAATTATTTAACCAATTCAGGGTTTTCCCTATAATTTTTAACTTTATTTAAGAAGTCATTTGCTTGCGCTAAGTAAGCGGTAGCAAATTTCTCTGAAGGTTCGTTTTTATTAATTTGCAACACCAATTCGTTAAAGCTATTGATATTAAAATCTGCAGCATAATTTTCATCAAAGGCATTAATAACACCAGTTTGGGTACTTTGGTTAATGCCTTTATCTAACAATAAAGCTTTTGCACCACTTACCATTGTATTGTATGCATGGTAAATAGCATCTGCATAAGCTTTATTTTCAAAAGCTTCTGCAGCCCAACTAAATTTCTCGTCAGCTTCGTAAACCAAAGTAGCTACCAAATCTATTACTACACCAGCACATTCTCCAACTCCAATAGCGGTTTGGAAAGTTTCTTCATGTCCCCAATCTATAAATTCGCTATCAACAAGGGTTGATTGATCTGCAATTGGTTTTAGTAATTGATAAAAATAATCCTTCCCTAAATCGTCGTAATAAGCATGAAAAGTTGGATAATCCGCACCTTTAATTCTATAATCATCTAAAATTGCTCTTAAAACATGAGTTGCTCTTTTAGATGGTACTTTTACTACTTTATCTGCTGCTCTGCCAACTCCGTTGCCAACAATACCACCACCTAATAAAACTTGTACTGCGGGCATTACTTTACCTGCAACTTTCATAGAGCTACCATGAAAACCAATGTGCGCCAAACCATGTTGGCCGCAACTGTTCATACAGCCGCTTATTTTTATTTTAATTTCTTTATTTTCTACAAAATCTGCATATTCGTCGTAAACCAATTGCTCTAAAACCCTAGATAATTCCATAGAGTTTGAGATTCCTAAATTACAAGTATCTGTACCAGGGCAAGTAGTTACATCTGCTAAGCTATCAAAACCTGGTGCTGCTAAATCTAATTCATCTAAAGCCAAAAACAAATTTGTTAAAGCTTCTGGTTTAACAAATTTTAAAAGCAAACCTTGGTTAATGGTTACTCTAATTTCATCGGCCACTAAATCTTTTATGGCTGCAATAAATTTACGAGCTTGGTCTGTTGGAATATCGCCAGTTTTCACTTTAACATAAACACCATAATAACCTTCTTGCTTTTGCTCAAAAGTATTGGTGTTTAACCATAATTGATAACCTAATTGTTTGTCAGCAGGGATTTGAGCAGGAGTGATTTTAGCGGTTGGTAATTGCGGTAACTCAATAGCATTTCTATCAATTTTAAAGGTTTTAACCTTGTTTGCTATTTGTTCTTCTTCTATTAAACGTACAAGCTCATCAATGCCTAATTTGTTTACTAAAAATTTTAAACGGGCTTTATTTCTGTTAGTTCTTTCACCGTGACGGTCAAAAACACGCAACATTGCCTCCCCGTAAGGGATAATTAAATCTTCGTGTAAAAACTCATGTACCACATGTGCTAAAGATGGTTGTGCACCTAAACCACCGCCTAAAACTACTTTAAAACCTCTAATTTCTTCTCCGTTTTCTTGTTTTACTTTTGGGATAAAACCTAAATCGTGTATAAAAGAAAAAGCAGAGTCTGCTTCGCTAGATGAAAATGCAAATTTTATTTTACGACCCATTTCTTGGCAAATAGGGTTACGCAAAAAATATTTAAAATAAGCATGAGCGTAAGGTGAAACATCAAAAGGTTCATCTTTTTCTATACCAGCACTTGGTGATGCGGTAACGTTTCTTACTGTATTTCCGCAAGCTTCGCGTAATGTAATATCATCTTGCTCTAATTTAGACCATAATTCTGGAGTACGATCTAAACTTACATAGTGTATCTGAATATCTTGGCGAGTAGTTAGGTGCAAATTGGAAGATGCGTATTCATCAGAAACATCGGCTATTTTTAAAATTTGCTTAAATGTAACTTTACCAAAAGGCAATTTAATACGAATCATTTGTACACCGGGTTGGCGCTGCCCGTAAATTCCTCTGGCTAAACGTAAACTTCTAAATTTCTCGTCGTGAATTTTACCTTCCTGAAAAGCTTTGATTTTCTTTTCAAGATCTATAATATCTTTTTCTACAATTGGATTTTCTAATTCCGTTCTAAAACTTTGCATAATTTTCTTTAAAAAAAACCTCTTCCTGAATAACAGAAGAGGCTTAATTAACACACTAAAAAAAGTATTTAATATCCTCCCAATCTCCCTACCTCACATCTGTTTAAAACAGTATTCTTTTGAAATAAGTTTTCGTTTAAAACTATTAACTATGATGCAAATATATAAAATATATAGATTTAGTAGACTTTATTTTTTATTTTATCTAAAATCGATGACTGATAGTGTTTAAAATAAATTTTTGAGGTAAAAATCAAATCGTTAAGAATTATTTCAGAAAAATTGCAATGATTTTTTAGAAAAATAAAGTTGTTAGAAAATGAATATTTAATGTTCTAATTCTTGATAATAAAGTATATCAAAAAATACTAATTCGCCATTGGTAAATGGGATAAATTGAGGATCGTGAACTAACAAAATTTTACTTTCAACAATTAATTCCACTTCTTGGTAAGCACCACAAAAATGGGTTGATTTAATGATACCATTTGCCATCCCATTTTCATAAGATAAATTGATTTGATGTGGGTAAACAGCAAAATCGGTATCTGTTTTGGGTAAAAAGCTAAAGTTTTTTAACAAATTAGCTTTGCCAATTAGGTTGGCAACATAAGCTTTTTGCGGGTTCAAATATATTTCTCTGGGGTGCCCTTGGCGGATGATTTTGCCGTCTTTTACTATTAACAACTGGTCCGAAAGTGCTAAACCATCAGTAGGATCGTGAGAAACCATGATGATGGTAATTTTTAAAAACTTAGAAAGTCTCTCAATATCATCTCTCAATTGGCGTTTTAAAATACTATCAATCTGGCTAAAAGGTTCATCTAACAGCAGCACTTTAGGTTCTGTTATTACGGCTCTGGCAATGGCAACTCTTTGTTGTTCGCCACCGCTTAATTCAATAATTTTTTTCTCTGCTAAATGGTCAATTCTTAAAAACTCCATAGTTTGTAAGGTAAGTTGACTTTTAGCTTGTAAATCTGAATTAGAAAGCTGTGAAGCTATATTATCAAAAACTTTGGCATAAAGATTTAAAGTAACTTCTTGGGTTACCATCTTCATTTCGTCATGCCCGGGGATTAATTTTTCTGATGGTCCCTTTATTTTAACACCGTTAAAAAGTACTTCGCCCTGTTGGGGTACTAAATAACCATAAATTAATTTTAAGAGGGTGGTTTTGCCACAGCCACTTTCGCCTAAAATGGTGATAATTTCACCTTGTTTGATATTCAAATTAACGTCAGAAACGCCTGAAGGAATACCTTCTAAAAAATTTTTACTTACATTTTTTAGCTGAATAAGCGACATTTTTAATTGTTTTTTTTGTGGGGGAGTAAAGATAAAAAAAAATGGATGTATGTACTTATGATTTTGAAATGTTTTGGTTTACAGGAATTGGAAGGTTAAATTATTCTTTTGATTTTTTACATAAAAAAGCCTCAAGCTTAATACAGCTTAAGGCTTAAACTAAAAGTAATTATCTTTTAGAAACCGAAGGTTAAACCAAAGTTTAAGTTTTTATAATCTGCAGGGCCTTGGTTATTTGCAAAAACATCATTCATATAATATTTGAAAAATAAACCTGCACCACCATAACCAATTCTAACATTAGCTCCATATCGGAAAGGCTCAAAATTGTAGTCATCGTCACTAAATTTTTGTTTGCCATTTTCATCGCTTACTTGTTTTACCTTTCCGTTCAACAAAAAACCAACCTCAGGGCCAAATACTATCGAAGCTCTTTTACCTTTATCATTTTTTGGAGTGCGGTATTCAAAGTATAATGGCACTCTTATGTAGCGGCTAGAGAATCTGTTTTTGTCGTAATTAATACCATCATCAGGTTTGTTTACAATATCTAAAACTAGATTTTCTGGTTGTATGGTTACATTTTGTGTCAAACGCATGTGGTTCCAGTCTAAGCCTGCAGCAAGCATAACTTTAACGTTAGGGGTAAATCTTACTCCCATTTGCACTAAATCAAAACCTACATTAATTGTTTTCCATGGTTTTGTATCTAAATAATCATAACCTGCTGGTGTGCTAAAATCTGAACCAGTATGGTATTTACTTAAACCAATATCAAAATGTTCAAATGTTAAACCAAAACTCAATTTTGGATATTTTACTGGTTTTACAATTTTTTTAGTGGTAGAGTCTGCATTTCCTACAGTGATTTTCACCTCTCCATCTCCAATTTTAATGGATGTTTTAGAGTTTTTTTTGATAGTAACCGTACTATCTTGTTCTGTTTGTGCTTGTGTATAGCCAGTTACAAAAACTGCTAATGCTATAAAATATATTTTTTTCATGTTTTTTCTTTTTAACTAATGTGTATTTACTCTGCTTTTATAAACCTAAAAAGTCCTAAATTAATCCCGGTAATTTCATTATCGCTTTCCTCAGTTTTACTTACTCTTATAATTTTTTCATCTCGCTTATCAACCTTTGCTACTACAAAATTTACTACATCGCCAACGGTTGGTATTTTAATTTTTCTATTAGTATTAGTTGCATTTTCTATATTGTTTACAGACGCAATACTTTGTGCAGTTAAAATTGGACGATTAATGGTTTCTATATTTTTTTCATCCTCTATTATTTGTTCTGTAACAGATTTAGCTCTTAAGGGTTTTATTGTATTTGTTTCTGCTATTAAGACGTTGCTTTCTGGTGCAATGGTTGCATCAACCGCAATATTTTCTTGGTTTTCTGTTATTTCTTGGTTACTAGTATTGTTGTTAACCGAAGCAACTTGTTTTGTAGCAACTTTTTCAGGATTAACCAAAACATCATCAGTAACTGTTAAATCTTCAGTTGCTGTTGTAGGTGTTGGTTGTTCTTTAGCTAAATCAGCCATCATTTTATTTTTGTTTGTTGTTAGCTTTATTAGTTCTGTAGGTTTTATGTATAAACCCACACCAATTCCTAAAACAACAATAACACTGGCAGCAGCCATCCAAAAAATCGGAAACTTTTTTGTTCCTTTTTTATCTAACTCTTTGGTTATTTTGCTCCAGCTATCAGCAGCTGGCGCTATTTCTAAATCTTCAAAAGAAGATTTGAAAATCTGGTCAAAATCTTTATCCAACATTGGCTTCATTTTTATATCCCTCCAATTTTAAAACTTGTTCTCTCAATATGGCTCTAGCTCTTGATAGTTGCGATTTACTAGCTCCTTCTGTAATGCCTAATTCTTCTGCAATTTCTTTATGCGAATATCCTTCTATTGCATACATGTTAAATACCAAACGGTAACCGTTACTCAAATTTTGTATCAATCGCATTAAATCTTTAACGTTAATACTGCTCATATCAAAACTAGTGCTAGCTTGTTGTTCATGTGTTTCATCAATATCAACAACATTTAAACTACGTAAATTTTTACGATAAAACTCAATAGAAGTGTTTACCATTATACGGCGCATCCATCCTTCAAAAGAGCCTTCTCCTCGGTAATCAGCTAGTTTTTTAAAAACTTTTACAAAACCAGTTTGCATCATATCTTCAGCTTCAAAGTGGTCTTTCGCATACCTCATACAAATACCTAACATTTTACCCGATGTTGTTTTATACAATAGTTCTTGGCTATGCCTGTTACCTTCTTGGCATCCTTTTACTAAATCATTTAAAGTGTATTTGTGTTCCAAATTCATATAAAGTTCTATATGCAAGATGATGTATTTTTAGAAAAGGTTGCATACAATTTTATTTTTTTTTCTGTTGAGGCAATTTTTATGTTTTTTTTACGGAGTTAACCGTAGTAATTATTTTTATATGAGTATCGTAGATATTGCAAACTTGAGTTTTTTATTTTTAAATAATTAAATATCAGTTACTTGATTTTTATTTTAAGCTTGATTTTTCTATAAATACAAAATTTATTTTGAGATACATTTAGTGTAACTACATTTAAATTTTTGCGTATAAGATCAAGTACACACCTCAGGATAATTTTTATTAAATGCACAATCAAACAACAAGAAACTCTTTTTTCTTTAAATTGATTTTATGTGCGCTGTTTTTTTTAAATAAACATTTAAAGCAGTCACTTTTTTTGATTGTATTTAGCGTTTTATCATTTAATCAGATGGTAAATGCACAGGTTTGTGGTACATCTGGTTTAGATGGGCCTCAAAATGCAGTACCTCCTGTAAATACTTATTTCCCTTTAGCAGCAAATGCATCTTTACCAGCAGGTAGTAAAAGTATTACGCTTTTAGGTGTACCGCCTAATGATCCAAATTATAATTTAAGTTATGGTATTACACCTATTAAATCTGGCGATTTAATCCTAATCATTCAGATGCAAGATGCTACTGCTAATTTTACAAATAGTAACTTATATGGTAGTGGTAATGTAACTAACGGTCCCGATGGTTTAGGCGGTACTGGATATACAGGTTTAGGAAATTCGGGAAAATTTGAATATGTGGTAGCAACAACTGATGTTCCGTTAACAGGTGGTTTACTTGAATTTAGAGGCGCTGGTGCAGGAAGTGGAGCTGTAAATACTTATACTAATTCTAATTTTACAGCAACAAGAGGCCAACGACGGTTTCAGGTAGTAAGGGTGCCGCAATATTCAAACTTGATATTAAATTCTAATATTGTTACCCCGCCATATAACGGAAGTGTTGGTGGAATTATCGCTTTTGATGTTGCAGGGACTATGCAATTTAATGGTTTTGTGGTTGATGCATCCCAAAGAGGATTTAGAGGCGGGTATGGGCCGGTTGCTGGTTCTGGTGCAAATACAAGTGCAAATTACGCAGTGCTTTCTTCTTCAACACGCTCTGTTGGTAAAGGGGAGGGAATTGTGGGAACCCCCAGATATATGTGGGACGGATTTAATCAGGTGGATAATGTGGATGAGGGATTACCTAATGGGTCTTATGGTCGTGGTGCGCCAGGTAACGCCGGAGGTGCAGGAAATGATCATAATGCTGGTGGTGGGGGTGGTGGAAATGCAGGTTTTGGCGGAGTTGGTGGAA
Source organism: Pedobacter alpinus (assembly GCF_042684645.1). NCBI lineage: Bacteria > Pseudomonadati > Bacteroidota > Sphingobacteriia > Sphingobacteriales > Sphingobacteriaceae > Pedobacter > Pedobacter alpinus. Next base: position 2,558 of record NZ_JBHULV010000016.1, on the reverse strand, counting down.
GAGGCTGGCAAGGAGGAGGAGGTAATTTAAATCCCTTAACAGGTGGAGGCAGACCAGGTAGTTCAGTTCCTTTAGATTATTCTCGCTTAATTATGGGTGGTGGTGGAGGTGGTGGTGATGCTAACAACGCCACTTCAGGAGTAAAAGGAGGGGTGGGAGGTGGGATTATCTTAATAAATGTCGAAAAAATTGATGGAGCTGGTGTTATCAGATCTAATGGAGGGATTGGTGAGCCAGGAGCATTTGGTTCGGCACCCGACGGAGCTGGCGGTGGTGGAGCAGGAGGAAGTGTTTTTGTAAGGTCTTTATCACCAAGTCCAACTGCAAATTTAACCATACAAGCTATTGGCGGTAATGGGGGAAATACTAAAAATGATAATAATGATGAGCATGGGCCAGGTGGTGGCGGTGGTGGTGGCTTAATATTAACACAGTTGCCAAGTGCTACCATTAATACAAATGTTAATAGAGGATTAGCGGGTAAAACCAATGACGGCGCAGGAATAGATCATGGTGCTACTAATGGTGTTAATGGAAGTGTAGTAGCGTTTACAACAGCTAACTTACCAATCCATTTGCAAGGAGGTGGTTCCATTTGTTATCCTATTTTAACTACAACGTTAACAGAAATTAATGCAGGAGCTGCGGGAATTAGAAATCCGGGAACTACAGCTACCTATAAATTGAAAGTGGAGAACGCCTTAGGCGGAGGTAATGCAGGAGGTGTGCATATAGATTTTCAATTACCATTCGGATTTAGCTTAAACACCGTAAGTGTAGTTTTATCTGGTGATGCAGCCGGACCTACTTCGCCAACATTTACGGTAGGAGCCTCGGGAAAAATTACTTTTAATACGTATAATATATCACCCGGAGATCATGTAGAATTTACAATTTCAGTAAATATTGTTAATGATATTCCAAGTGGGATTTATCATGCAAGTGCACAAACTACACATCTGGATCCAACCAGAACCAGTATAGATCCTTTAAGGAAAATTACAGCAAATGACAATTCATTTAGCGGGACAAATACTACTTATGAAACAGGTGGAATTACCAATGTACCAGGTTTTAATTATAATGGTGATTTAAACACGGCAATTGTAGAAGATGTTTACATTAATGCCCCTCCAATTGCATCAGATTGTAATGCGGTAATCAATGGAGATTTTGCCATAGCTGCTGATGGAGAGTATGGTGCTCCTAATTATTTAGGAAGCTGGAAAGTTTCAAATGCAGGAGATAAAGTTAAAATTGTCCCTAGTATTTCGGATAATGCCAATAAAGTTGCATTTATTAAAGACGGTTTCTCTTTACAACAAACTATCTTATCAATAAAACCTGCAACAAATTATTCGTTAAGATTTAGCTATGTAAAGAATAATATTTGTGGTAATAATAATTCCGCATCAAAAATTAAAGTAGAGGTTTTAGATGCCAATAATTTGACGGTTTTAGCTAATCAAAACTTGGATAATGCAGATGCTTCACCAATAAATGCTAATATAAATTTCACTACTGTCGTTGGTACTTCAAGCATTATCATCAAAATTTCTGATGATAATTCTCCAAATAACTCTTGCGCTGTTTTAGTTGATGATATCATCATCACTTCACCTTTGGATTTTGAAATTCAGAAAACCAATGTAAGTTGTTTCGGTGCTTCTGATGGTAGTTTTAGCGTAGTAGAATTATCAGGAGGTGCGGCACCTTACGCTATTTCTTATTCTTCTGATAACGGTGTGACTTATTCTGTCTCAACTGATTCAGGTATTATTCCACAAACTAGTGGTTTTTATACCATTACAGGTTTACCTGCTGGAACATATAAAGTAAAGATTTTAGACCAAAATGGCTGTGGTGATCCTGCAAAAGAAATAACCATTAATGAGCCAGATGTTTTAACACTAGCAGGAACAAATACTGCGATATTATGTGATTCGGGCACATCAACAGTAACGTTAAACACTACTGGAGGTACAGCTCCATTTCAGTATTCCATTGATAACGGCACTACTTTTCAAACTCAAAATACTTTTCCAAACCTCATTGCTGGGTCGTATACTTTTTTAGTTAAAGATGCAAATAATTGTACGGATGATTTTGCAATTTCTTTTACACAACCTACTTTAATCACCTTAGCCGCTACACCTGACCCTATTCAATGTTTTGGAGAAACAACAACTGTTAATTTAACTGCAAGTGGAGGTACAGGTGCTTACCAGTACAGTTTGGATGGTATTACTTTTCAGGCTGCAAACAGTTTTGATAACTTAATAGCTGGTGATTATAATTTTATTGTTAAAGATGCTAACGGATGTTTAAAATCTTCAGCACTTACCGTATCCGAACCTGACTCATTAATCATTAGCGTAAACAATACTCCAATATTATGTAACGGTGAAACTTCAATAGTAACATTGACAAGCGCCGGCGGAACAGGAATAAAACAATTCAGTTTAGACGGAGTAACATATCAAGCGAACAACACATTTGCAAACCTAACAGCAGGCAATTACACTTTCACTGTAAAAGACGAAAACAACTGCATCAAA